>NZ_JADEVX010000210.1:0-6547 GCF_015207925.1 Microcystis sp. LEGE 00066
TACGATATTTGGCTGGGAACACTAAATGATATAGCAAAACACTTACATTATGGCTCTTATGGATGTATTCACTCATTTTTCTATTGTACGCCGCGAGCGGCGGGGAATTAGACCCGAAGAGATTAAAGCTTTTACTTTAATCTGATCAAAGATCAAGTACAGAAACCAGAAGCCTGTTCCACGGGGTAGGCATTTTGTCAGTTTATAGGCTATAATCTTATTAAAGATAAAACACAGATTAGGAGACAAAAATGTTAGAAGATCAAACCCAAGCACTCAAGCCTATTCTTAAAGAGGTTCTGCATGAGTTATTATTGCAGGAACGGGAAACTTTAACAGACGTAATTTATGAAGTGATAGAGGATATGGCTCTAGCCAAAGCAATAGAAGAAGGTCTTCATGATGAAAATGTCAGTCGAGAAGAAATTTTTTCTTTATTAGCAGAGTAAATCATGCAAGTTGAATTTCGTCGCCTTTTTTTTCGAGATTTAGGTGCTATCAAGGATCGTAAGCTACGACAACGAATTGAAGCTGTCATTGTGGAGGTAGAAGCGGCCAATAATCTAGCTGAGTTAAGAAATATCAAAGCTATTGAAGGCCACCCCAGTTACTATCGGATAAGAATAGGAGATTACCGCATAGGTATTTATGTTGAGGAGAATATGATTGCTTTTGTCCGAGTTTTACACCGTAAAGAAATGTACCGTTATTTTCCCTAATGAATAATCCATTTAAGCAAACTGGAATTAAAGCTTCTACTTTTGGCGATAATGCTCAGATTTCCATTGAGCAGAAAATAATTTTGCCATCTGTACCAAAACAGGTTAAAGAAAACCCGCACAATTTACCCAATAGTGGGGTCGAGAAATTTGTTGGACGTGATGAAGTTTTAAGCCAATTAGCAACCCAATTACAGGAAGCTAACCGCGTGGCGATTTCGACGTTGACGGGTATGAGTGGTGTTGGTAAATCGGAATTAGCGTTATGGTATAGTTGGCAAGAATGGCACAAAAAGACTTATCTAGGGGGGATTCTTTGGTTAAATGTAGCAGAAAGCGATCCGGGTTTGAGTATTTTAACTTTTGCTCAGATTCATTTAGGATTAATTTTACCGACAGAAGGCGAATTGGTAGAGCGGATTCGTTTTTGTTGGCATAATTGGTTCAAAAATGAGCAGGATCAAGCCTTAATTATTTTTGATGATGTGCGTCGCTATGAACAAATAAAAGACTATTTACCGCCTCAAGGAGAAAAGCGGTTTAAGGTGATTATTACGACTCGTAATGAACAGATTGCTCGTAATTTTAACCCGATTGATTTAGAAGTGTTAAGTCCTGATGCGGCGGTAGAATTGTTGGCTGTCTTTTTACCCAATGCGGTAGTAAATAATCCAGAAAAAGCCAGAGAATTAGTCAAATGGTTGGGGTATTTACCGTTAGGGATTGAGTTGGTGGGACGCTATGGACAGTATATGAGTTGTGACTTAACAAAACTTTTATCACAGTTACAGGCGCAAAAATTAAAGGATGAGAGTTTACAATTTCCCCAAAATGCTTTTATGACGGCTCAAAGGGGGGTAGCAGCGGCGTTTGAGTTGAGTTGGGGGGAGTTGAGTGAGAGTTCTCGATTAGCAGGAGAATGGCTCAGTTTGTTTGCGGAAAGTCGGATTAATGAAAAGTTAATTTTGTCTTTGTTTGAGGAGAGATACCCCCAACCCCAACCCTTAAAAAGGGGGGCTATAGAGAGATATTTTCCGACATTTTCACGCTGGTTTGGTCTATCTAAATCGGTTTCTGCGTCTATTGATCCGCCTGATTTACCGATACCGACTAGGACTGATTTACGACATTTGGTAAATTTAAACTTGCTAAATGATGTTGATAATCAGAACTATGAGTTGCATACTTTAATTCGGATGTATTTGCGCGATAAGTTAGAAGCATCGGCGTTTAAGGAGGAAGCAAAGCGAGCCTATTGTCAGGTGATGGTTGGGATTGCGAAAACTATTAAGAGGACTTTGACCTTAAAAGACATTGATAACTTGGAGCCGGATATTGAGCATCTAAAAGTTGTTGCAGAGGAATTAGATCAATGGTTAGATAATGAAGATTTAACTAGGCCTTTTACTGGCTTAGGTCGTTTTTATGAAGAGCAGGGACTTTATCAGCAAGCGGTTCTTTATTGTGAACGCTGTTTAACTCTGAGTGAACAACGCTTAGGCAAAAATCATCCTGATGTGGCGACCAGTCTCAACAATCTGGCGGAACTTTATCGCGCTCAAGGGAAATACGCAAAAGCAGAACCTCTCTTTTTGCGAGCGCAGGCAATTACAGAAAAGCAATTAGGAGAAGAGCATCCTGATGTGGCCAACAGTCTCAACAATCTGGCTGGTCTTTATTATGATCAAGGGAAATACGCAGAAGCAGAACCTCTCTTTTTGCGCTCGCTGGCGATTCGGGAAAAGCTATTAGGAAAAGAGCATCCTGCTGTGGCGACCAGTCTCAACAATCTGGCGAATCTTTATTGCGCTCAAGGGAAATACGCAAAAGCAGAACCTCTCTTTTTGCACTCGCTGGGGATTACGGAAAAGCAATTAGGCTCCGACCATCCTGAAGTGGCGACCAGTCTCAACAATTTGGCGTTACTTTATGATTTTCAAGGGAAATACGCAAAAGCAGAACCTCTCTTTTTGCGAGCGCTGGCGATTACAGAAAAGCAATTAGGAGAAGAGCATCCTGATGTGGCCAACAGTCTCAACAATCTGGCTGGTCTTTATTATGATCAAGGGAAATACGCAGAAGCAGAACCTCTCTTTTTGCGCTCGCTGGCAATTTGGGAAAAGCAATTAGGAGAAGAGCATTCTGATGTGGCCAACAGTCTCAACAATCTGGCGGATCTTTATCGCGCTCAAGGGAAATACGCAGAAGCAGAACCCCTCTATTTGCGAGCACTGGCGATTCGGGAAAAGCAATTAGGAGCAGAGCATCCTCATGTGGCCAACAGTCTCAACAATCTGGCGGATCTTTATCAGTCTCAAGGGAAATACACAGAAGCAGAATCTCTCTATCAAAGAGCGATTGCTATTTGTTCGGAAAAATTAGGAGAAAATCACCCCAACACTCAAACAGTAAAAAATAATTATAATCTGATGCTTTCTCAACTTCCTGATGAGGAATTAAGCCAACGCTTTCCCCCCGAAATGGTGGAAATGTTGCGTAACCTAAGACAAAATTAGCTTTTTTTAAAGGAAGAATAAAAAACATGAACATCAAACAGCAACTACTAGAAAAATATCGCAAGCAAGGCTTAGAATTATGATTTTATGCGATACGGGAGTATTATTTTGTTTCGTTCTTATTTACTTCCAGAAATCCCCCACTTTATTCAATTTATGCCTTGAAGCCAAGCACCAAGTTCTTCTTCGGACATCTCGCCAGCCGCCACCGCCAGCATAGTTGCCACCACCTCGGCTTCTGGAGCGATTAACTCAATGCTATTAACTTGGAGAAAAGTCGCCATGACGACGAAAGCGGTGCGCTTGTTGCCGTCCACAAAGGGGTGATTTTTTGCCAGTCCCCAGCAATAAGCGGCGGCTAATTGGTACAGGCTGACATCGGGGTTGTAAGTGTGGAGATGGCGAGGTCTGGCGAGGGCGCTGGAGAGTTTTCCTAGGTCGAGGATGCCTTCGGCTCCGCCAAAGAGAGCGAGTTGCTGGTGGTGAATTGCTCTGGCTGCTTGTTCACTAATCCAGATGATTTCACTCACTTGGCCAATTCCCGCAGGGCGCTGCGATAGCGGCGGGTAACTTGAGAAGCTGCTTCCATAATTTGCTCGAATTCTGGGTCGTAGGTGGTTAACTGTACCCCGTCTGGCGTTTCGGTGACGTATATCGTATCTCCTTCTCCCACCTGGAGTTTGTCGAGAACTTCTTTGGGGAAAGAGGCTCCTAATGAGTTGCCGATTTTGCAGATTTTGAGCTTCATTTTTTTACCTCATCGTTGTTTGTAGTCGCTGCGTCACTAGCGCAACAACAGTTGCAATAAGAAGCAGTACAATTAAAGATAAGCACCAGTTTAGTAATATCTTCCACTGTTTAAACGTTCATAGAACATTTTACACCATGATCTCGGAAAAGCCAAAATAAACCTCAAAAGAACCCAATGGAGTGGCAATAATTTTTTACTCTAAATTAACACTGACAAGAAAAAATCACCATGCAAACCCAACCGCTAGAATCAAACACCACAAACCTGATTAAACTGCGCTCCAGTCAACCAGAATCCCTTAAAGCAATGATTAAAACCGATCTGAATAATCGGCTACAGGACTTAGAAAGCGGATTACAAAAAACTCAAGCTCGCTTAAAAGAATTTGAAACTCAATATCAATGGTCAACAGAGCAGTTTGTTGATTTGTTTACCAACGATCAATTACAACACAGTGAAGATTTTGATGAATGGTTAGGAGAATCATGGATGCTTGACAAAATACAGCAAAAAATAGCCATCATTAAGGAGATTGAATTTGTTGATTGAGACTTACTTTGAGAAAATTAGAAAACTTCTAACAAACTCATCCATGATCCAAACTTTTGAACTTGACACAGAAAAACGGACAGAGAGTCTCGGTTTTATTAGAGGAAATATTACCTTTATTGACGGCTCTCGGCTCTATATTCGAGAATTTGTCGAAGTAGAGATCAGCATAAACCGAGGCAAATATTCTTACCACTATATCAATCAAAAAGGTGATTTAATTTTCCGTTATGATAATGCTCCTCATCATCAAAAACTTAATTTTCCTTCATTTCCTCATCATAAGCATGATCGACATGAAGATAATATAGTAAGCTCAAAAGCTCCTTTTTTAGAAGAAGTTTTTCAAGAAATTGAGGATATGAACAATGAATTATCACTATAGTATTTTTATTCAATGGTCAGAAGAAGACAACAAATTTATCGCCCACCTCCCTGAATTTTGCCCCTATGCTCATACCCATGGTGAAACCTACCATGCAGCTCTACAAAATGCCCTTGAAGTTCTAGATCTCCTTATCGAAGACTACACTGCACGAGGCAAATCTCTCCCACCTCTCCGGGCTATTTCCGCATAGCCCAAATATTCTCAGTTCAGTAATATCTCCTAGTATTTAACCGTTCATAGAACATTTTATACCATGATCTCGGAAAAGCCAAAATAAACATTATGCAAGTTACGGCTTAGATCATTACTAAAGTTGTCATATCGCCTTCTTCTCGATCAGAACCAAAAAGCCCAAAATAAATAATGAAAACGTCAGCCAAGAAGCAATTTTTGCTTTATTATAAGACTAATCCCCACAAACCGTAAGCGATTTATGTATCAAGTCACCGTTGATTACGCCAAAGCCAACCTAGAAGAACTCTGCGATCGCACTGAAAAAGAACCCGATGGAGTAGTGATCGTTCGTGAAAATCGCAGTTATATTCTCATCACTAAAGAAGAATGGGAATCCTTAGCTGAAACCTCCGAACTCATGCAAGATTCCAAACTATTACAACACATTGCATCAGCACGACGAGAATATGCCGCAGGAGAAACCCTCACAATGGAACAAGTATTTGGATGACAACCTACACAATTGTCTTTTCTAAACAAGCGCGAAAAGATACCGACGAACTCACCCAAAAACAGAAAGTCAAACTTCAAGAAATTTTAACTAACATAATTGCAATTAATCCCTATATTGGCAAATCCTTAAAAGGCGATTTAGAAGGCTTGTATTCCTATCGCCTAAATCGAAAAGATCGTCTGCTTTATGAAATTTATGAAGACGATAAAACTATTCTGATTATTCGTACTAAAACACACTATGGAGATTAGGTAATAGCGGTCATAACCACTGAATTCATCCCCGTTTATAATATAGCTTGATCCTGTTAGGCAAAAATAGTAGTGATGCCGATCACTACCAGGAAAAAGACGGAAGAAATGCACTTCAGGAACTAGCCAAATTAAATCAAGGAGACAACCCATGAATTATCACTATAGTATTTTTATTCAACTGTCTTATTACATTTTGGAATTAAGGGAAAATCACCCCGATACTCAAATAGTAAAAAATAATTAGAGTTTGGTGAAAAAGTAGGGGCGATCGCTGATCAAGATGCAAGGTTTTTGAGACACTAGCTTTAAAATCTTGTATCTGTTTTGTGAAACAAGCCACTAAACCCCTTACCTTGTACATAAGTAGCTGGTTATAATTAAATTAAAAATGGATTTTAGGTTCGATCCCCCCTTGATCCCCCCTTGATAAGCTATCCATTAGTCACATCTTTCTTAACATAAAATTTGACAAAAAGAGAAAAGTGTGCAAGATGGCTCAAGGAGGTTCTATCTGACCGCTTCCCTAAAGGAGGGCGGCTTTTCAGGTGGCGGACTCTTTTTATGAATAGTGGCACACAAAGATTGCCATTCATGTTCTTCCAAAAAACTTTCACAACTCTCCTCTCCGTGTAAGCGTGCTTGATAGGTTAACCAAAGTAATCTCCAAGCTACAATTGAATAG
>NZ_JADEVX010000370.1:0-1243 GCF_015207925.1 Microcystis sp. LEGE 00066
CAACAATAAACTTAAACTAATAAAAAGAAGAGGCTATGGCTTTAGAAACTTTCGGAATTTTTGGGTTAGAAGTATGTTATCTTGGCATCTTGTCTGTTGATTTAGCATAAAGAGTAACGAAGAGCCACACATAAATAGCTGATTTATGTTCAGGATTTAGGGGGCAAAACTCAGTTTTCATCTCAAAGTTGCTGGCGAAATAACCGGAAACCCTTATTTTCTCGTTGGGGACTGTCCTTGAAAATTGAACATAAAATACTAGAATTATGTTCAAAAATCATCCTTCCAGGGGGTTGTCATCTGCTGGGAGAGCGATTAATCTAGGAACAGATGAGTGAGGTAAACCCAATCTCAAGCCAACTACTTTTTTCTTAATTAGGAGTATAATTCCAATGTCCCAACTTCAAATTACTGATTTGGTTCTTGTCAATTCAGAATAAGATAAAGTTCAAGATATTACAGAATACGATTACCGAAATATCATGGGCGGAATAACAATCACAATAACGGAGTACGACAAGAACGGTAAGATTACGAAGGTAACTAAAGTTGAAATTTAAGTAAAAAGTGATTGCTTTTCTAGGAAAAGCAATCACCAATTACAGATATTTTTAGGTAACTGTTCAGGGAGAGATTAATAACTCTTGCTCCAATGCTCTGCCTCAGAACGCCATATCTAAGGCTCTGCTTTATTTCCTTATTTATGTTCAAAAATAAGGCTCTTCGTTACTTGTTATGGTTCGATAGGGGGGCATAAATCAACAAAATCTTTATCTGGTAAGGGATTTAATTGATTAGTTCGCTTTAGATAAAAAACAATTGACAAAAATCGCCCAATGTCTTTCTCTATAAGGGTTCCATCCCTTATAACTCCCGTCTATTGCATAAGACAAACCGAAGAACCAAAAATAATCCTTCAAGAGGGTTGCCATCTGCTTTAAAAAGCATTATATAAAAATAGGTGAGTAAGGTAAACTCAATCTCAAGTTAACTACTTTTTATTTGATTAAGAGGACAATTTCAATGGCTAGAATTTCGATTAACAATCTACACGCTGATGACCTTAACTCTTCACTTATTTCCTTTAGACCTCTTGCATAATTTTTTTATGGTATAATGTAAGGTTTTGCTTTTTTCTCAATTCTTAGATTGAAGTGGAAAAAAGAATAAAATGTGATCTTAGGTCAGGAAATCATCTATAATTTTGCTATGTTTATTAGCAAAATTATGGATTATCAAAACT
>NZ_JADEVX010000371.1:0-1243 GCF_015207925.1 Microcystis sp. LEGE 00066
CCGGTTTTGAGGTGGCCAATTACCTAATTTTTAGGGAAAAAGTCCAGGGATTTTCCCCCTGATCACTCCCATACCTGGTACTTTTTGATTGACAAAAAGTCTAAAAGTCTTACCCAACAAGGTTTTTGGATTTATTCAGCAAACCCTAAATAGGGTTTGCGGCAAAAAGTACGGGTGAAGCATTCGGATAGAAAATCTCCGGTTTCACCGATAGGTTATTGCTCGAATGCTTCCCCCCTACAGGACGCTATGCTGTTGTAATCATCGAAACTGTTCATCTGAGTAGGTAGGGTGGGTTAGGAGCGCCACAATATTATTTAATTTCAGATCGTAGGTTGGATTGAACGATAGTGAAACCCAACACTTTTAAATAATTGGGTTGGGTTTCGTTCCTCAACCCAACCTACGGCTCAAAAAAAAAATCGACCCGCCTAGCGGCGGGAAAAAGAGAAAAAGGGTAAAAAGGGTAAAAGGGAAAAAGGGTTACAGAGTCCTCCCGAATACGCAGACTACCCGAAAACCGAGATAGCTGAAGCGGTAGTCGCGGCGGTAGTAGTAGTCGCGAAACGCGGAACGGCAGAAATCAGGATCGTCGCCCCAGGAACCGCCCCGCAATATTGCAATATTTGATAATCATCATCATTTGTTAACCAAGCACTGCCATCCTTTGGCGCATTCTCATAGGTACTATGCCAATTGTCTTCGCACCACTCCCAAACATTGCCAATCATGTCATACAGTCCCCAAGCATTGGGCTTTTTCTGGCCCACAGGATGAGTTGTATTCTGAGAATTTCCGTCATACCAAGCGTAATCTCCTAACTGATTGGCATCATCACCGAAATAAAAGCGAGTAGTAGTCCCCGCACGACAGGCATATTCCCATTCCGCTTCCGTCGGTAGGCGATAGGTTTTCCCTGTTATTTGACTCAATTTCTGACAAAAAGCTTGAGCATCATTCCAACTAACCTGTTCTACCGGATTTTGGGGATTGTTTTTAAACTCAGAGGGATTGATTCCCATTACCGCTTCATATTGTGCCTGAGTCACTGGATATTTCCCAATCGCAAAACTGTTTAATTTAACTTGGTGTGGAGGCTTTTCATAATCTCTAGCATCAGAATCACTGTCAGGAGATCCCATGAGAAATTTACCTGCTGGTAAGCTCACCATCTCCAGTGTGACTCCGTTGGATATTTTTTCGGTAAATGGAGTAGGTGAAGCAATTAGGGGTATTGGTAATA
>NZ_JADEVX010000211.1:0-6529 GCF_015207925.1 Microcystis sp. LEGE 00066
CTTAAGAATTAATTGAGAAAGATTTTTATTTAACAACGATGTTATGATGGTTACAGCGATTTTACTGAATTTCATAATGGGTTGTTTTGTGCTTTTTTGGGCAGCAATGGTTGAAACCCTTGCCACATCTACAGGGTAATCCTAATTAAGAAGGGTAAATTAGTCAATTTCACGCATAACGATGATCTTTTTTTTGTGTAGTTTTATTGCAAAAAAAAAGTTTTTTTGACAAAAAGCACAAAGTATGATGGGTGCGTCAAAGTATTTCCGGCTGCGAGTAATTATTGCAGAGTTAGGTCAAAATCAGGGGATTTCCTGTTTTCAAGTGATGAAATACAGAAAAGCAGCAATTCGATCGAGAAATCGATCAAAACAGCCTAGACTAGAAAAAGAATCCTCTATCCTGACAGCTATCCTGTGGAGATTACTTTTTTAGGAACCAGTTCCGGGGTTCCCACTCGTTCCCGTAATGTCTCTAGTATCGCCCTTCGTTTGCCGCAACGGGCGGAAATATGGCTGTTTGACTGTGGAGAAGGAACTCAACACCAGTTACTGCGTAGCGACCTGAAAAGTTCCCAAATCCGACGCATTTTTATCACCCACATGCACGGGGATCATATCTTTGGTTTAATAGGATTGTTAGCCAGTATTGGATTAGCCGGTTCTGCTCAGGATATTGATATCTACGGCCCCCCCGGACTAGGGGACTATCTGCGTGCTTGTGCTAAGTATTCCTATACTAATTTAGCCAATCGGGTGCGTGTCCATCCCATTTCCCCCGGCATACTCTACGAAGATGAAGAATTTACCGTCTCCTGTCAGCTATTAAAACATCGTATTCCTGCCCATGGTTATCGTATCGCCGAAAAAGACCGTCCTGGACGTTTTGATGTGGAAAAAGCCAACGCTTTGGGTATTCCCCCCGGACCAATTTACGGCAAGCTGAAAAAAGGGGAAACTGTCACCCTCCCCGATGGCAGCAAAATTCGCGGTCAGTCCCTCTGCGGAGAAACGGAAATCGGCCGTAAAATTGCCTACTGTACCGATACTATTTTCTGTGAAGGATCGATCGAATTGGCACAAAATGCAGATGTGCTAATTCATGAGGCGACTTTTGCACACCAAGATGCCGGATTAGCCTTTGAAAGTGTTCACTCCACTTCGACGATGGCAGCCCAGGTGGCCTTGGCATCCCAGGTAAAATTGTTATTAATGACCCATTTTAGTCCCCGTTATCTACCGGGGAATTCTCTGGATATTTCCAATCTGTTAGAGGAAGCGCGGGCAATTTTTCCTAACACTAAATTAGCCTACGATTTCCTCACCTACGAAGTCCCCCGCAACCGTCAAGAAATCGCCTTAGGAGTTAAGTAATTATGCCAGCAGCAGTAGAAGAAAAAAGCATGGTTCCCACGGTTTTAGTGGGTATTGGTGGCACGGGTAACGAGATTTTATCGCGCTTGCGTCGTTTAATCGAGGAAAGTTATGGCAGTTTGAGCAATTTTCCGATTGTCAGTTTTTTGGTGGTTGACACGGATAAGGATTATAAAATCAGTAATCCTGAAGCTGCTGGCAGTGCTTTTAAAGATAACGAAAAACACTGGGCCCGGGTGAGTGGAAAACAGGTACAGGAGATGGTATCTGATATGGATAGATATCCCTGGATTAATAGTTGGTTTCCCCCGGAATTAGAGAGAAATATTACTTCCCTGGAAGCGGGAGCGGGACAAATTCGCGCCTGTGGTCGTTTTGCTTTATTTTGTAATTATCATGAGATCCAAAGAAAATTTCTAGACGCGGTGAGACGGGTAAAGGGACAAGAAAACTTTATGCTTGATCGCTATGGAATTAAAGTTAGTAATAGTGCTATTAATGTATTTACTACGGGGTCTTTAAACGGTGGTACGGGTAGCGGAATGTTAATCGATCTAGGTTACTGTATTCGTAATTGGTTACGAGGGGAAAGTAGTCCTTTGAGTACGGCAATTGTTCCGACTCCTGAAGCATTTGCGGGGATTAGTGTCGGCGATCGAGTTTTGGCTAATGGTTACGCTGCCTTGATGGAATTAAATTACTTTTCTGACTACAGAACTGAATATCAGCAACAGTTTAGCAGCGGTTTAGTCGATGAAGTGGTTAGTAAATTACCCCCCTTTGATTTTACCTATTTAGTGGGGACAAAAAACGGCGAAGGTGATTTTAAACTCGGTCAAATTCGGGAAATGATCGCCCAAAATATCTTCCTAGATATGACCTCTGATTTTGCACCCCATAAACGTTCTATTAGAGATAATATTAAGGGTTCTTGGGCGCAATCTGACCCGGGGGGACGCGGTTATCCTAAGCAATTTATGAGTTTTGGACTATCAACTATTGAAATTCCTATTGCCCAAATTCGTGCTTCCTTATCGGAACGTTTAGCCAAAGATTTAATTAATTGGTGGCTGAATGATTCCGTGATTTTACCCGCTCAAATGTTGGACTTAGTAAGAGGTGATATCCTCAAAAAAATGCGCTTGAGCGAAGGGGAATTAATTATGGATTTATGTGCCGACAAGGATCGCTCTTTAATTGCCATAATCTCCCAATGGATTAACGAAACTCGTCAGGAAATCAATCAAGATAATTGGCTCTCTTGTACCAAACAGGGTGTTAATATTTTAGGCAACGAACAGGGAAAAATTCTGCAATTTATTGATGATTATTTAACGCCAAGAGTCGAGGAATTTAAACGCAATCATTTACTAGAATTGAGTCCCGATGAACGGATGCACGGCGATTACCTGAAAAAGATTTATAGTAATCGGGATGAAATTATTCAACGGGGTAAAAAGTCCCTAGAAATAGAGTTTTATAATATCCTTGAGGATCGGAACCGTGGGGTAAAATTTGCCGAGAGTTTTATTTTTTTAGTACGACAAATCTTCACCGACATAGCGGAAAAATTCCGTCGCGATCAAGAACAGGTTTGGAGTCAAAACGAAAGTAAACGTCAACGGGAATACGACACAGCCTTGGCAGAAATTAGTGATCTGAAAGATAAACTTCATATCTCGAAAAAAGATAAGATGGAAGAATATTGTGAACAAGCTTTAACGGGATTGGAAGGCTATTTAATGGCCAATATTCAACGAAAAACCAGAGGTGCGGGAGTAGAGGTTATTAATCGTTTACTGGAACATCTTAATCAATTAGAAAGCCGTTTTAATCGCTTTCGTCAGAAGTTAATTCAAAGTCGCGATCTCTTTAATCTGCAAGCTAACCAACAGATTGATAGTGCCGATGCTTTGTTAATTAATGGGATTAAATTATTTGACAGACAAGAATTAAATGGTCTTTATCAAGACTTTATCGAACAATTTGCTTCGGGGATTGCTGGTAACAAAAATGCCTACGATACGGGTATGGATAACCTTTGTTTACCCCTCTCAGAAGAGATTTTAAAGCAATCTAGTCCCCTCTGGAAAGAAACGCGGCGCTCCGATGAAAATATGCGTTTATTTGACATCACCGAGATTGCCGATATTCGTCAAGGTGATTTTCAAAAAGTTATCCTAAACCAAGCTAATCAACTCCTACAAAATGCTCCCGCTAGTAGTCAAATTCAGCAGGAATTAGCCGCTTGTGATCGCTTGTTAAAAATCTATAATAACGATGCCGATATTATCAATAATCTTCGCATTGCCTACCAAAAATCGCGACCCCTAATTATGCTCAATCCTGCGGTTTTGCGGGGAAAAGATGCGGGTTTTACACCCCAATTAAATCAAAATGTGGCCCTGATTGGGGGAAGAAATACCAGTAACCCAGCAGCCCAAAAAATTATTCCGAAACTGCGGGAATTTATTGCCAACGAAGACGATATTAAACCCTTGGGAGACGTGGAAAAATATCGTCTTGTCTTCGTGCAGGAAATTGGTGGTTTTTCCCTACGTTGTCTCGAGGGAATGCGAGATTTGCGGCAATCCTATCAGGACTGGAAAGGAGAATTTATTCTCGCTAAACGCGCCCAACAAATGGGGGAAAATCGCGATTTACCCATCCCCGTGCATATCCAAAAGGAACCGCCTTTCTGGGATGTTTTTCCCGAAGATCCGAGTATTTATCAATTGGTGGTAACAGCCCGAGCTTTGAAAGTGCTTTTTCCAGAAGTCAATCGAGTCACTAATGAGAAAACAATTCGCTATGAAATTAAAACCGCAACGGGATTAAAAAAAGTCGATATCGCTACCAGTTGGGAAGATGCGGTACAGGTGTTAGAAGTAAAAGCTTGTCGCGAAGATAAGGAAAAAATTCAAAGTCAGGTGACAGCTAAGTTACAGGATTCAGCCACTCCGGAGAAAAAACAAGCTTTGTATCGGACTTTCATTGAATATTTACAACAACGTTCCGAGGAGTTAACAGGAGGAAAAGACAATACAGAATATAAACGGGAAGATGCAATTATTTTGCAGTTAATCCATAACTATAAGTTGGATAGCGGTGGAGAAATTCCTCTTTCTCCGGTGACGGAAGTGGTTAACCCAGCTTTAATTATCTGCGGTAATTGTGGACATAAAAACCCGCCATCGTCTAATTTTTGTTCTAAGTGTGGGGCAAAATTAGTTAAGTAGAAATTAGGCAATTTCTTGTTTTTATTACTGGAATAACAGCAAAAGTGGGGGTGTTACTTGGACTAACATCCCCCACAATGAAGATTTTCGGGAGAAATTGCCTAATAGCGAAAAAACTGGATTATAATAGGGTCTTTACCCAAGATTTTTGCGGCCTCGCTAACTGCCATAAAAGCCAATCAAAACCCCTGTTTATCGAGAGAAAAACCAATGGTAGCCACTTTAAAAGGACGAGATGTTTTAAGAATAACCGACATGAGTAGCCAAGAAATCAGCGCCCTACTCAATCTATCGGCACAGCTTAAAGCTGGTAATCTTAACCCTAGCTGCAAAAAAGTCTTAGGATTGCTATTTTATAAAGCTTCCACTCGGACCCGGGTTTCCTTTACCGTCGCCATGTACCAGTTAGGGGGACAGGTGATCGATCTTAATCCCAGTGTAACCCAAGTGGGGCGCGGGGAACCCTTAGCAGATACAGCCCGGGTACTCGATCGCTATCTCGATATTCTCGCGGTTCGCACCTTTAAACAAGAGGATTTAGAAGCTTTTGCTAATTATTCCCGCATCCCGATTATCAACGCTTTAACGGATTTAGAACATCCCTGTCAGATATTAGCCGATTTACAGACTATCCAAGAGACTTTTCAGACTTTACGGGGAATTAACCTCACCTATGTGGGGGATGGTAATAATGTCGCTAATTCTCTCCTCTTAGGTGGCGCTTTGATGGGGTTAAATGTGCGGGTTGCTTCCCCCGCAAACTATCAACCGGATGGGGAAATTGTCGCCAGCGCCCAAGCTATAGGCGAGAAAACCGGTAGTAAAATCTTAATTACCGACGATCCCGTTATGGCCGTGAAAGACTCTCAGGTGGTCTATACTGATGTCTGGGCAAGTATGGGACAGGAAAGCCTCGCTGATGCCCGAATTCCCGTTTTTCAGCCCTACCAAGTCAATGAACAGCTAATGAGTCACGCTGACAAAGACGCGATTATTCTCCATTGTTTACCTGCTCACCGGGGTGAAGAAATTACCGACGGGGCGATCGAGGGTGTACAATCAAAAGTCTGGGAGCAAGCGGAAAATCGGATGCACGCCCAAAAAGCTTTAATGGTGAGTTTATTGGGATTAATCTAGCTCCCAATGCTCAGTTACCTAAAATAATTATTAAACTCGATCATCAATCATCCTAAGACCTGTCCGACACCAGAAGTTAACGCTAGGATTGAGGATAAGAGCAATCATCAGGGCAGCCTCCACACAAACTATATGTCAGACACCTCCGCAGTTAAACAGTATCTCGCCCATTGGTTTCAATTGGGAAAAAAAGTTATTTGTCCCAAAAACCAAGCTATGCTATTTCCGCTGCCTATCTTCAATGGCGATCGCTATTCGTCGGAGTTTGAAGATTGTTGGCAAAAAATTCTTGATCCTGAAAGTGGCGATTGTTACCTAGAGGGTACTCAACAAACCATCCAAGACTTACTTTCCCCTCAATGGGAATTTCACCCCTGCGCTCGTTGTACTATACCCGTACCAATTGAAGTGCTGGGCCAATCGGGTTTATCCTGTCCCTGCCATGATTTGAGTAATTGGCCCAATTTAGAATTACCCCTACCCCATTTACCCGTCAATAGTCAAGAAAATCTCGATCGCATCCGGCAAAGATTGCTAAAAAATTCTCACCCACATTAACCAGACAAAAAGAGACGTTAGGAGTAACGTCTCGAAAAAAGGATTGATATTTAGGGTCTGCTGAATAAATCTAAAAACCTTGTTGGATAAGACTTTTAGACTTTTTTTTACTCAAAAAGTGCCAGCCGTTGCGGGGGATCGGGGGGAAAATTCAGGTACTTTTTCCCTGAAAATTAGGTAATTGACTACCTCAAAATCGGTAAAACCCCATACCCCACACC
>NZ_JADEVX010000212.1:0-6513 GCF_015207925.1 Microcystis sp. LEGE 00066
ATGATATCAGCCAGACTTGGAAACTATCTCATCAAATTAGTCCCCCCATAGAACCTCCTTGAGCCATCTTGCACACTTTTCTCTTTTTGTCAAATTTTATGTTAAGAAAGATGTGACTAATGGATAGATCAAGGGGGGCAGGGGGGATCGAACCTAAAATCCATTTTTAATTTAATTATAACCAGCTACTTAATTACAGATAATTACTTAAGCAAAATTAATTACACATCGAGAGGCGGAAACTGTACGCTAAAGTAGTAGAAAGGGTCAATCCTCAAGAGGATGATGTGCGCTTCTATGGGATTTCCGAAGAAGCTGTCTCTAGATTATTGGTGATGGGAGGTTCTCCTCCTCAACCACCCCCAAATCTCTACATCATCTAGCTTGTCCCCTAACTCTTGACTGAAAATCGATGCACCCCCTCCCCGACCTAAAACCCCGATTCTCTGGTTAGATGTGTCGATTGCTCTCCCAGTCAGGGTTCTACCCTTTGGTATCGGGACTTTTATCCCCCCCAGGACCACCTTTTTGGAGATGCGTCGATTTGGGGGTCTGTCTTCCCCTCTCGATGAGACTTTCCAAGGGGTACTCCTTACCTATTAGGTCAAATAGGATTAGTTGGAAACTTATTAGGGATTGAAACGAGTGACAACCAAAAATTCCTCCTTACCTATTAGGTCAAATAGGATTAGTTGGAAACCTAATCCAGAAAGAATGATTGCTGAGTACCAAAAGCCCTTACCTATTAGGTCAAATAGGATTAGTTGGAAACGCTCGCTCTTACGAGTCTTGAACTTTATGGCTTCGCCTTACCTATTAGGTCAAATAGGATTAGTTGGAAACATGCCAGTATTTTATCGGCTAATTCTTGAATTAAATCTACCTTACCTATTAGGTCAAATAGGATTAGTTGGAAACGAGTTTTGCTCTGTTTATCGATTTTACGCTGTAAGGCCTTACCTATTAGGTCAAATAGGATTAGTTGGAAACGAAAACATACCAGTTAAACCGTCCTAGCTGAGGCAATTTTACCTTACCTATTAGGTCAAATAGGATTAGTTGGAAACGGCTTTTAGCCAATTGCCAAAGTGTCCATGCCCTAGCCTTACCTATTAGGTCAAATAGGATTAGTTGGAAACTTTGTTTCGTACCACTTTAACTCGAACTCTTGTGCTGACCTTACCTATTAGGTCAAATAGGATTAGTTGGAAACTCTTGATTCTCTGATAGATTTATCAGTATTACAAAACCTTACCTATTAGGTCAAATAGGATTAGTTGGAAACTGCCAAGCCTCAAACAAGAAATCCACAGACTGCTCACCGACCTTACCTATTAGGTCAAATAGGATTAGTTGGAAACTGACGCTGCTCCATGGCTGCGTGTTCACGGCTGGCCTTACCTATTAGGTCAAATAGGATTAGTTGGAAACCAAAAGGCCATAAAAACAATGCCACATTAGTAGTGACCTTACCTATTAGGTCAAATAGGATTAGTTGGAAACTTAAAAATCCCAGACGCCCCCCATTGAATATCACGGCCTTACCTATTAGGTCAAATAGGATTAGTTGGAAACTAGAAAAAGGGTTTCTTTTAGAAACCCTTTTTCTGCCTTTCAATTTTGTCGAAATATCTATAAGTAGGTGGGTGGAATTAAATATAAAATGAACGTAGGTTGGGTTGAAGCATGAAACCCAACGCCCGATTATGTTACGCTACCGCTAACCCATCCTACAAATAATTGTGCCTACCTACTTAGGACATTCTGGGCGCACGCGATGCGCCCCTACCATTGGCACAATAATAATAATATTATTGTAGGGGCGAATTGCATTCGCCCAAATAATTGTGCCTACCTACTTAGGACATTCTGGGCGCACGCGATGCGCCCCTACCATTGGCACAATAATAATATTATTATTGTAGGGGCGAATTGCATTCGCCCTCTTTAATTAGAAACCCTTTTTCTAATAAATTGTGTCAAATATATCTTGACAAAAATCGATAAAAATGCTATAAATTGTCGCGTTAAGCCTTCTAGGAATTAGTGCGATCACTCAGGTTCGTTTGCTGAAGCCTTTCGGTTTTGCCAACCAGATTGAAGAAGTGATCGCAGAATATCAAGCAGGTAAAATACAAGAACATGATTTAATTGATGCGTAAGTTAGCTTGGGGTAGTAAAGCATGGAAAGATTATCTTTATTGGCAATCTCAGGATAAGAAAACCCTGAAAAGAATTAATCTGCTCATCCAAGATACTCTAGCCAATCCTTTTGAAGGAATCGGTAAACCTGAACCCTTGAGAGAGAATTTGTCAGGTTTTTGATCTCGTACGGATGAAACTAATCGCCTTGTTTATGTTGTCGATGATGATTATCTAACAGTTATTTCCTGTCGTTATCATTACCAAAATTATTGCGATCGCTGATTTTGTCGGGTGCGTGTTTGCGGCAATAATCTCTGATCAAATGCCTCTTAGCTTAACTACTATAAGAATTCATCTTTCTATCGTATTGAGGACGACAGGGACTGCCCCAAGCGACCTTTTGAGCGGGAATATCGGCAAATACGCTGCTTCTTGCCCCAATAACAACATTAGAGCCAATTTTTACCCCCGGAGCCAAAAAACAATCGGCCGCGATCCATGTACCATTACCGATGAGGATGGGAGTGGTTTTTAAGCCAAAAGAGCGATCGCCGGGATCGTGACTGCCAGTGCAAAGATAGCATTTTTGAGAAATCACACAATGACTGCCGATGGTAACGTTATCTAAACTATAAATCACCACATCATCGCCGATCCAAGTATAATCACCGATCGCCACCTTCCAAGGATAAGAAACCCTTGCCGTCGGGCGAATTTTCACCCCAAGGCCGATTTTAGCCCCAAATAGCCGCAAAATAGCGCAGCGAAAGCTATCCATCTGGTGCAAACTGAGGGGAAAAAGAATTCCCTGTACTAACCACCAAAGTAGGATAATCGTATTAGAACGACCGCGATCGAACCAAGATTGATCGTAGGTACGCAGATCTAGCCACGCTTCCTCATCGGTGCGGATTTCTGGGGACATAGGACTTATTTAATCATTTCTACCGGTTGAGGTTCCGAGGGTTTAATCGGGGGATTAACATGGGTATTAACGTTTAATTTACCGCCAAATCTCCGTAATTCGTACAATTTAACCCCAATTTGGTATTCATACTGACTCAAAAGACGACCGTAGATATAACCAGCTTTGCCATCCAAGAAACCGAGACGGATAAAATAAAAGAGAATAAAGCGCAGCAGCGGTTTAAAGGGCAGTTTTACCCAAATTTTCTTTAAAAAACGTTTTCTCTGCACCGCATCACCGAACAGGTGCGCTCCGATCGTGCCACTTTCGTCATTACCCGTGAGAATATTGTAATAAACCCGGGCCTCCCAGTTGGAATAACGATTATGTCTTTCTAACCAATGATAGATATCGCGGAAATCGATGTGCAGCATATCATTTTTTAGATAGCCCACCTTGCCATTAAGGATAACGTGTTCATGAACTTCGTTATCTCCCGTGTTGGGTATATCTTCCGTGTTTAAATTCTCATATCTACCCGACTTATGTTTAAATAAACGCAGATTCCAGTCGGGATACTTGCCACCATAACGGATCCATTGTCCGAGGAAGAAAACGCGACGATTGAGATAATAACCGTTATAGTTGGAATCTTGGATCACGGTGGCGATTTCGTCCCATAGTTCGGGGGTGATTCTCTCATCACAATCGACGATTAATACCCATTCGTTGCGAAAAGGCAGGTTATCAAGGGACCAGTTTTTCTTTTTCGGCCAACGACCATTAAAATAAAATTGGACTACATTAGCCCCATAGTTGGTAGATATTTCGATCGAGCGATCGATACTTTGGGAATCGACGACAAACACTTCATCAGCCCTAGCAACACTCTCTAAACAAGCGGGAAGGTTAGATTCCTCGTCTTTGGCGGGAATTAACACCGAAACGGGAATTTTTTCTGATTGACTAAACATTGGTACACTGTGGCTAGGTAAAGTGTTCGCATCTTTCCTTAAAACCCTCCGTCACTCAGAAAGCGAGAACTAGGACTTAAGATTTTTTTCAATCATACTATACCTTATTTGGTTTTTAAGTCATTCTCCTGCTTTTCTCCCTAAATTGCTAACTGCGAAATAGACGACTATACTGGGTTTCGTGGTTCATACTGGCAAAACTTAGCCCCCAACTCCAACTGGTCAGGTTTTCATCGGCTAAACTGATAATATCTGCTGTTGCTGTTAATAAACTGGGCTGTAAACCGATCAGAAGCGCTTGTCCTAGGGTTTGTCCAAGGGGAATTAAACGCAGTCCTGCATTGATTAAATTACTTGCCCAACTGTGTAAATAGCCTAAAACCGCTAATTCTTCCCCAATTTGCCAATGACTTGCCCCGATCGCAAAGGCGGTGGCATAATTAGCCTGTTCCGGTAGATTATCTCTGTCTGGTGCTAACTCCCGCAATAAGTTTAACAGCGATCGCCCCATTTGCCAGCTTTGTTGTCTTAATTCGGCCGTTTCCCGCGTTGCCGATAACCAATTGTCCCAATAATTAAGTTTTGTAAAATCTTCTTGACAAAAACAACGATATACCCTTAGCAAAACAGCCGCTTCTAAGCGAATCGAGCCTTGACAAAGCGATCGCTCTAACCAATCATTTAAGCTGGCACTATTAGAGATAATCCCCTTTTCGACGAGGGTTTCTAGCCCTTCGGAATAACTATAGGCCCCCACGGGTAAAATGGGACTAGCCAATTGTAATAAACACAAAAGTTCTTTTTGATCGAGCATAGAAAACCGAGAAAATTGTCCTTAACACAATTGGGGAAACCCTTGGCACTTCGGTATGTAGATCGGTAGAAAGCGGCACTCTGTGAATTATACCGTGATTAATAGCCACAATTATAAACTACTATACTTATGTCCTCACGAGAACAGCATTTTCTGAAAATAAATCTTGTCGTTCTTCTCTTGATTTTAGCTTTGATTGCTGGGGTTGATCGGGCAGAATTACCCTCTAGTCTTTTATTTTATCCTCCCGCTACTCCCCCAACTCCGATCGCTGGTTTATTAACCCATTCTTTTCAGTTTCTTTGTTGTTTACCTCCGATTGTTTGCCTTTTTAGTTATGCTTTATTGTCCCGCAAGACAAGTTTCAATAATTCTGACATTTTTTTACTTTTTTCTGGTATAATAACGGGACTTTTTGCCATCAATGAAATCTTCAGAATTCATATCATTCTCCTCTATTTTAATATTCCCAAATTCTTGACTATCTCTGTTTATGCCCTCGCAATTCTGATTTATGGTTTAGTATTTTGGCGGCGAATAGGACAAACTTATTACCAAATTTTAATCATTGCTTTAGCACTTTTAACTTTTGCGATTACTATCGATCTTCTCCAGATTAACAATCAAGGTTTTGCTAGTCTAAGTGAAGGAATTCCTAAACTGTTAAGCGCAGTGAATCTGGCCAGCTATTTTTGGGATGTATCTTTTCAAGAAATTTCAGACAAGATAAAATCCCAATAAATTACCCATTTATCTGTTTAAACAGATGTAAAATTTCAGGAAGAATCAGTTTTTCTAGGGCTAATTTAACGGCATTAGTGGAACCAGGGAGAGAAAAGACTAATAAGTTTTGATAAACCCCAGCTATTGCCCTCGATGCCATGGCACGGGAGCCGATTTCCTGATAGCTAAGATAACGAAATAATTCGCCAAAACCGGGCAAAGTAATCCTTAATAAAGGTACTAAAGCATCATAGGTAGTGTCTCTAGGAGCAATACCCGTCCCCCCATTAAGAATTAAGACTTTTATCTGATTTTGATTGCTAATCTCTGGTAAAATTGCTTGAATTTGTAAGGGTTCATCGGGGATAATTAAGTATAGGCCGATATCATGACCCGATCGAGTTAGTAACTCTTGAATTATTTGGCCACTTCTATCCGTCTCTGGGGTACGAGTATCACTCACCGTGACTACGGCACAGGTAAGGTGAAGGGGGGTGGTGTCGGGATGGGGAATAAAGGTCATAATTAGCGATCAGATGAGAGTTCGAGAAAAACAAGCATTAAGAACAAATGTATGTACTAGCTGGTAAGTGCAGTCACCCTGAAATAAAAAACTTAACTTTGGCAAGTATTGCCGATTTTTGCTGGTTTTTGCAACCTTTTCGCTGGTAATGACGACAAAGTAAAGGGAGCTTCTAGAGAACAGATTATCCCAAAATAACAAAATCGAGATTATCATCTAAGTTGGTATAGATTAAGTAGCTGGTTATAGTTAAATTAAAAATAGATTTTAGGTTCGATCCCCCCTGCCCCCCTTGATAAGGCTATCCATTAGTCACATCTTTCTTAACATAAAATTTGACAAAAAGAGAAAAGTGTGCAAGATGGCTCAAGGAGGTTCTATGGGGGGACTAATTTGATGAGATAGTTTCCAAGTCTGGCTGATATCA
>NZ_JADEVX010000213.1:0-6503 GCF_015207925.1 Microcystis sp. LEGE 00066
TACAATCCGACATATAGTTGATTCTGATAGTTCCCAGCTTGTACCAATGTGAAAATATGTTCTATATTCTCGCCAATATTCTAACGTTACTAAAACTTGTTCTTCTATAGATAGTTTAGGTTTCGGTCCCCTTTTAGATGGTGAATTAGAGTCGGCTTCAACACTTTTTACTGATTCTACCATCTTTCTATATGTTGGTTTATACACACCGAAACGGCGTTTGAATTGTTCATCTGATAAGTTTTGATAATCCATAATTTTGCTAATAAACATAGCAAAATTATAGATGATTTCCTGACCTAAGATCACATTTTATTCTTTTTTCCACTTCAATCTAAGAATTGAGAAAAAAGCAAAATCCTCCATTATACCATAAAAAAATTATGCAAGAGGTCTAGAGAAGAATGGCAAAGTGGCGGCAAAAAACTGGAAACTGCCTTTAGCAATGGTAAAAGCTATCTACGAAATACCTTTGTCAATGGGCAAAATGTTTTGCGTCAAACATGGGAATCTAGCGGTAATTACATAGAAGATAGTTGGGATTCCGCCGGTAAGTATCTTGGTAGAAATGTTTGGAATTCCGCAGGTAACTTTATTAGCGGGGTAGGTAGCACTATAAGCGGATGGGTTAATACTGTGAAATCATGGTTCTAGTTAGGCATCAGCTAATTAACATAGCGTGAGCTGGTTGATGGGAATGAAGGCGTGATCGTTGTCTTGGGGAATGTTGGGGGTGTGATCGCTTTTAGGATGTGGGAGGGGCGATCGCTTTTTTCTTGTTATAAATAATTATTAACCAATAGATTCCATTTCACCTGCATCATTGATGAGTACAGATTGTCCTATTGGTAAAGATGAGAGTATTTCACTAATTTTTGACATTAGAGGAAGTAAATGATTAGGATAAGTGCTACGAGAGTCTAAAATAATAATTCTCAAAATTCTACTGGTCAAATTTTGCTGATAAGGAAGATTTTTATCGGCTGTAATAAAAGCATCAAAAGGATGTTTTTCCGCTAAATCAAGAATTTCTCTATCCTTTAAACCACGCCATCCCATATCATTAACGTTATAAACCATGTCACCTTTCTTTAAAAAAGGTTGTTTGAGTTTTGTACTCAAAAGATTTTCGTCTAGTAATATAATCATTAAGCACAACGTTCCTGAGCAATGAGTAATTTAGCTGCGTTTTCTAAAACTTTCATAGTTTGAGTCTCCAGATAAGGAAAATCATTAATAAACTCAGCTAATCCTCCCTCTCCTTCGAGATAGTCGAACAATGTTTGTAAAGGAACACGAGATCCCACAAAAACCGGAACTCCACTCATAATTTCAGGATCGCAGTGAATAATTCCTTGAGTTTCTAATAAATTATTCAGCATCATGTTTCCTTCAAGATATAACGTGTATCATCTTTAATTATACCTTAAGATATCAAGTGCGACTCTTTTTTGAGAGATGTGGAAGGGCGATCGCTTTTTTTAAGTGGAGATGCGATCGCCTATGAAATGGAACATCTGGATAACTGCCAGCGATCACCGTTTAAGATTCCATGACGAAAAGGGGTTGATGTTGATAGCATAAATAGAGTAATAGCAATCGAAACCCCATGACACCTATCCGCATTGGCAATGGCTACGATATTCACCGCTTTGTTGGCGATCGCCAGTTAATTTTTGGGAGGGTCAGGATTGACCATAGTTTGGGGTTAATGCCAAGCTGAAAAATACCGATTCACGGGGGGATTAAATAATATCTCTGCCGACAATTTTCTTCCCTTGAGTATCAGTTAAATTTTTTTTTCCAAAAAAGCTTGACAAAACCCCACGACTTGACAGATAATTTCTTATAGAATGGGGATCCTTGCCTGCCTGCGAATTCCTTCTTTTCAGGTCAAATAAAGCCCCAAAAAAATTAACCCCAAAAAGTAGGGGGAGTTAATTTCAGTAAACTGATAACTGATAACATTTTTAGCCCACCACCGATAAACTATCAACGATTAGCGAGGGGGTATAACAGGAACCATTCCATTGATTATCAGACCCCAGAGCGATTAAATTCTGCAAAGCGGTATAAACATTTCCCGTCACCATTGTATCTTTAACTCGTCCGGTGATTTTGCCCTTTTCTATGCGATAACCCAGATCGATATTGACAGAAAAATCGCCAGAAATATCGGCCCCATGACCTAAAATTTGGTCGATAACTAGGCCCCCATCTATTTGCGAGATTAAATCCTCTAAAGTTCCCTCTCCCGGTGCCACGATTAGATTAACTAAATCTGGCATAGGATAAACCCCTAACCCGGGACGAAAACCGTTTCCCGTCGGAGTAGTTTTTAATAGTCTGGCCGTGGTACGATCGCTATAGAAGTCCTTAACTATACCTCGTTCAATTAAAGATAAAAATTTGGTAGGAGTTCCCTCATCATCAAAGGGACAACTATAGGGTTCTCTGTCCGGTTGTTGAGATAAAGTCAACTGTTCTGACATAATCAATTGACCGATTTTATCACTCCAGGGCGAGGATTTTTCTAAGATCTGTTTACCATTTAAAGCCATCGCCACCGTACCCCATAACAGGGTAACTGCATTAGCAGTCAATAAAATTGGTAATTTACCTGTGGGACTATCCACATTATTGGCGGCCCATTGTAGTCGCTGCAATAACTGTTTAATTACCGTATCGGGATGAGGTGTACTGCGAGTATATTCCCCATCATAAACCGCGAGAAAATCCTCCCCCCGCACCCATTCAATCCCCAGATAATAACTCAAAGCTGTATCGGTATATTGACAATATAAACCCTGGGAATTAACTAAACGGGTGATTTCCCGTTCACATTCCCATTCACCACTACAAATAACCTCAGGATAAACTTGGCGAATTTGGCCAATCATTTGATTACCCATCTCGATTAAAGATTCTACCGCCACATCCTGGCCAATCGGGTCATAAATTGCCTGTCGTGGTGCCGAAAATTCGATTTCTTCGGGGGCATTGAGATAGGATAAATTTAACGCTGTTTCTACTAAAATTTCCGGTTCCACATCACCATAACCCACCGCTAACCCCGGACAACCCTCGCGCCATAATCTTAAGGCAGTTCCCACAGATTCGGAACTTTCTAGCTGTTTGAGACGATTAGCCTCAAAAAAAACGGGATGGGAAAGGGAGGAAGATTGATAAACTTCGGCTGCCACTGCTCCCGATTTGAGAGCCAGTTCGATGAGTTGTTGCGGATCGATCGTCATGGTGATAGTTTTTGAGATAATGGCTATCTGATTAGCGAAAATTTGGGTTTAAAACCCCTTCGTTTCACGACAGCTTTTCTTGATCTCTAATATAGCACTTAAGAACTGCCAATGGCACACCTCCCACAGAAGAAACAAAATAACTAGGAGACCAAAGAGCATCTTTCCCATCTGATTTAGGATAAGCAGCTTGTTTATATCTGCGACTAGAAACCGCTCTTTCTACCTGCTCTGGTTTAAGGATTTTCAAATTCGTTCCCTTGGCAAAAAATTGTCTCAATAGTCCATTGGTATGCTCGTTTAATCCCCTCTCCCACGAATGATAAGAAGTAGTAAAATAAAAATCTGCTCCTAGTTTCTGACTCAACTCTTGATGTCCACAAAATTCTTTAACCTTGTCACAAGTAAAGGTTTTTCTTTGGTCAGGGTGAATCTCTTGGGAAAGTTTTTCTGTGACAAGGGTTGATTTCCGATGCGGTTTTGTTTTTGGCTAATCCTGCTACTAAAAATTTCCAGGCTTTGTCCATATATGTAAAGATAATTCCTCGATAATTTTCTCCAATCATTGTGTCACTTTCCCAATAACCGATTTCGGTTTTATGGTCAGCAATTGCTGGTCGCTCGCTGATATCTACACGACTAGGATCAATATATTTTGAATAAATAGTCAGAAAATATCAAGAAGGGAATCGGCTTTAAACCTTGTCCGTCAACTATCCATTCCCCTATTCTGGCGCTCCCTGCTTCAACGTGGGGGACAAAATGAGGTAAGGTAAAAAAGCTGTGCCTATAACCGAGACTATGAGCGTTGAATGGCAATCCGTCAAAACCTACGAGGACATTCTTTACCATAAATGGGGGGGAATCGCCAAAATTACCATCAATCGACCCCATAAGCGTAATGCCTTCCGTCCGAAGACAGTTTTTGAGCTTTACGACGCTTTCTGTGATGCTCGCGAGGATGCCCGCATTGGGGTAGTATTGCTCACGGGTGCGGGTCCCCACAGCGATGGCAAATATGCTTTTTGTTCCGGCGGCGATCAGACGGTGCGCGGTCAGGCGGGTTATATTGGCGATGATGGCGTACCCCGGCTCAATGTGCTGGATTTACAGAAATTAATTCGCTCCATCCCCAAGGTAGTTATCGCGCTGGTGGCTGGTTATGCGGTCGGGGGCGGTCATGTTTTACACTTGGTTTGTGATTTAACCTTAGCGGCGGATAACGCCATTTTTGGCCAGACCGGTCCGAAAGTGGGCAGTTTTGACGGCGGTTTTGGCTCTAGTTATCTGGCCCGGGTAGTGGGTCAGAAAAAAGCTCGCGAGATTTGGTTTCTCTGTCGGCAGTATAATGCCCAACAAGCGTTAGAAATGGGTTTGGTTAACCATGTCGTCCCGGTAGAGGAATTAGAGCAGGAAGGGGTTAAATGGTCCTTAGAAATTCTCGAAAAAAGTCCCTTGGCGATTCGCTGCCTAAAATCGGCTTTTAATGCTGATTGTGATGGTCAAGCGGGTTTACAGGAGTTAGCGGGTAATGCCACTTTACTCTACTATATGACCGCCGAAGGGGCTGAAGGTAAACAGGCTTTCCTCGAAAAACGTCCCCCCGATTTTAGTCAATATCCTTGGCTACCCTAATCAGTGAGCAGTAAACAGTAAACAGTAATCAGTGAAAAGAAAGCAGAAAACTGCCCTATAATACTGCTCACTTAATACTACCTACTCCTACTGATCACTGATAACTGATCACTGATAAGCTATGCTAGTTTAGAGAGAGTAGTTAGGTTCGGTAGCAGCATTGGTTTCAAACAGAAGTGGTTTTTCCCTGATGGCCTTGACTGGGTTGTGTCCGATCTCCTTCTCGAAATGGCTGTGATATTGGGAGACAATCCATGACGATTTACGTTGGTAATCTGGTTTATGAAGTCACGACAAATGACTTGCAAGAGGTATTCGCTGAATACGGCACGGTTAGTCGCGTTTACTTGCCCGTAGATCGGGAAACGGGTAAAATGCGCGGTTTTGGTTTTGTGGAAATGTCCTCCGATGAGGAAGAAGCAAAAGCGATCGAAACTCTTGACGGGGCCGAATGGATGGGACGACAGATGAAAGTCAACAAAGCTCGTCCCAAAGAAGATAATTTTGGTGGTGGTGGCGGCGGTGAGCGCAAAAACTTCGGGCGCCGCGAACGTTAAAGAGATTCTTGGAAAATTCCAGAAGCGGTTATTTTTGATAACCGCTTTCTTATCGATAATTAATAAATCTGCGTTTGTTTTCTAACATCCTAATGCCCATTTTAAATGGGTAACAGCTATGAATGATCAATCCATTGCTCTGACCTCGTCCTCGCTCGAGGATGAACCGCTCCACCGCACATCGGAGCTGCCGATCTGGTTCGATAATTTCGCTAATCTGGCACAGGCCTACGAGGGAAAGCTCAACGAGTCCGATCCCGTAATAGAGCCTAACGATCTTCGTCTGCATCTATTAACCACATTGCTCGGCACGCCTCCTTCAGAGGCCTATTATCTCGTGCAGGGTTTAGCCTGGTGTCGGGAGGTAGAGGGCGATGTGTGCGAGTTTGGTGTGGCGCAGGGAGAAACCTCCGCACTGATCGCCAATGAAATCGCCGGAACGGACAAGACCTTACATCTATTCGATTCCTTTCAAGGTTTGCCCGCCCCCTCGGAAAAAGATCACTTGCTCCACGATATTTTCGATTTGGGGAATATGGAAGCCTATAGGGGAAAAATGCGATGCCGTGAGGGAATGGTTCTAGAGCGATTGCGGAAGATTTCTTTTCCCGAACATCGCTATGTAATTCACAAAGGATTTTTCGATCGAATCCTCGAGCGAGGGGAAAATTTACCAGCGAGGGTTTCTTTCGCCTATGTGGATTTCGATCTGTACGAACCAATCAAACAGGTACTAGAGTTTCTCCACCCGATCACCCCCCCCGGAGCGGTTATCATCGTCGATGACTACGGTTTCTTTTCTTCGGGCCCAAAGACGGCTGTAGATGAATTTATTCAAGATAAAAATGATCGGGAAAAGGTCTATGAGTACATGATTCCAGATACTCGATACGGACATTTCATCGTTTTGACGAAAAAAGGCTAACAGACGCAAAGATATCCGTTCGTCTGTACCCGTAAATTGCCTGTGAATATCCGATGTGTCGGGGGTAAATACAGAACCAAACCCTATTTAGGGTTTGCGGCAAAAAGCTTTTCGTGGGGGTAGGGTGTGGGG
>NZ_JADEVX010000214.1:0-6461 GCF_015207925.1 Microcystis sp. LEGE 00066
TTTTCTTTAATAATTAATGCTCCGAGTGCTGTCCTGAATGTTTTGGCGGGTGTACCCATTTCTTCTGAAAAAAGTGATGCGTATTCCGCTTCAAATTCTGACCAGGGAATGAGGTTGGCCATAATTACCCAACGATTGTCTTGGGATAATTTCCCCTCAAAGGGCAGCTCGAAGTTTTCTGGTGGGGTTGAGGGTAACTCGCTTTTACGGTACATTAGCACTAATTAGAGAAGATGCAAGGGTGATGCAAGGGTTTTAAGAGATTCTAGCAGATTTAAGTGCATTTGGGAAGCTCTCAATCAAGCTAAAAGCCCTTTCCTGTAAGGTTTTTACCATTATTCAGCCAACCCTAATTAGAATGCCAAAAGGTCAGGAAAAACGCCCCAAGGCCACACCAATCAGGATAGCAACCCCAAAAAAGAGACGATACCAGACAAAAACCCAGGTACTCTGTTTTTTGAGATAATCTAATAACCAAGCGATCGAAAGATAGGAAAATATCGCCGAGGAAATTACCCCAATAGCTAGGGGAATTAATTCACTGGTGTTAATCTGGTCGAGAACGCCTTTAAATTCCACTAAACCGGCTAAAGTTATCGCCGGAATCCCCAGCAGAAAGGAAAATCGCGCCGCTACGGCCCTTTCTAAACCCATGAATAACCCGGCAGTTAAGGTGGACCCAGAACGAGATACCCCCGGTATTAGGGCTAAAGCTTGGGCTAATCCCATTAAAACCCCGTCTTTTTGTCGCAAAGTCTCGAAACTGCGTTTATGTTTCCCGATTTTTTCGGCCGTACCTAAGAGTAAAGCCATGACTATAGAGGCACAGGCGATCGCTGTCATGCTTCTCAGGGGGGAGTTATCTAAATCGGGAATGAAAAGTTTCATTAACAAACCGAAGAAAACGATCGGAATTGTGCCTAGGATAATCCCCACGGCTAAACGAAAATCCGGG
The DNA here is from genome assembly GCF_015207925.1 of Microcystis sp. LEGE 00066. Taxonomy (NCBI): domain Bacteria; kingdom Bacillati; phylum Cyanobacteriota; class Cyanophyceae; order Chroococcales; family Microcystaceae; genus Microcystis; species Microcystis sp. LEGE 00066. The sequence continues at coordinate 956 of NZ_JADEVX010000214.1, forward strand.
GAACGATAATCGGAACTAGCCACCGCTTTCACCATTCCCGTGGATATTTGCCTTAAATCCTGCCAAAAATAGGACAATACCGCCGCAATACTGCCCAATTGAATCACTGCTGTATAGGTGACACCGGGATCTCCCCAACCCAAAAAGACGGGAATCGCTTTTAGATGAGCGGTACTGCTAATCGGCAAAAATTCCGTCACTCCCTGCACAAATCCCAAAAAAATCGCCTGTAACCAGTTAATTTTTGCCAGAGGTATGGTGCTAGTGGTTGATTGGGCAATGACGGCGGGTGTAATCGCCAAAATCACCGTTATTATCGCTAGTCCTAGCCATTTATAGCTTTTTTTCAGTAAGGAAAACATCATGTTTGAGTAAAAAAAGGGGATAGGTGTGGGGTGTGGGGAAATTAACTAATCAATATTACTGCCTTTTGTCTATTTCCCATTCTCCTATCTCCTATCTCCTATCTCCTATCTCCTGTCTCCTAATTTAAGTATAAATACTTGTTGACAACCCATAGTCGTTATGAGTACACTTAATTTAGACAAACTCGAAATGAGTACGACTTAGTAATTAGGAGTTGAAGATTATGCTACCAAACCGAGAAGGACAGAGAGTTCCCGATGTCACCTTTCCCGTGCGTCAAAATAATCAATGGGTGAACATCACCAGCGAGGAATTATTCAAAGGAAAAACCGTTGTTCTTTTTGCCTTACCAGGGGCATTCACTCCCACCTGTTCCACCTCCCATTTACCCGGATATAACGAATTGGCCCCAGTTTTTCGGGAAAATGGCGTAGATACTATTGTTTGCTTGTCGGTGAATGATACCTTTGTCATGAACGAGTGGGCAAAAGACCAAGAATGTGATAATGTCGTCTTAATTCCCGACGGTAACGGCGAATTTAGCGCAGGAATGGGGATGTTAGTCGATAAAGCTGATTTAGGTTTCGGTAAACGTTCTTGGCGCTATTCGATGCTAGTCAAAGATGGTGTTATCGAGAAAATGTTCATCGAACCAGAAGAACCGGGAGATCCTTTCAAAGTCTCCGATGCGGAAACGATGTTACACTACATCAACCCAGAAGCCAAAAAACCGCCTTTAGTCTCTCTTTTCTCGAAAGTAGGCTGTCCCTACTGCCTCCGGGCTAAGAAAACGTTAGAAGAAAAAGGCCTACAATACGAAGAAATTATCCTCGGACGGGATGCCACCAGTCGTTCTCTGCGGGCCATGAGTGGCAATACCACCACCCCACAAGTCTTCATTAACGGGCAATTAATTGGCGGTTCGGAAGAGTTAGCAGCTTATTTAGGAGCATAATTAATCAGTTAGACCTCAAGTTATCTTTCCATTGCAACTGGAGAGATATCTGTGAGAGGTTTTGCCCGGGCAAGTTAGAGCTTTTTTGTTGGGTGTGATTGTAGTCTGATGTATTTCGTTAATCATTTATAGCGTTTCTCAGTCTTATAAAGTACACCATCTGTTGCCTGTTCCCTAACTAAAACCAGAAACTTTGTGCCTCACAAGTATGAGAATTGCTGATTTTGTGAAAGCCCGTGACTTCATAAAGCCAAATGAAAAAGTAGTCGTTATCTTTACAGAGGGAAAACACTTTGTTCTCCACGATGACAACACTGGTTCAACGGGTCAGTGGAAGATCGATCCCAATCGTGAAGTTGACCGTATTATTCTTTATCATCGTGATGATGAGAATAATGCGAATAATTTGTACATAGCGAACCATGCTGGTGCAGAGCCAGCAGACAGGGAAGGTCGATACGACATTCGATTAACTCATGTTCAGTACATAGGGGCAACATCCGTAAATTGGGTTGAGTTTGCTGAAGGTGGGCAAAACCCAATTCGGTATCTTCCTTGATGTAGCTTTGATTACTGACGGTTCTTGTCATCCACTAATAGGTAGGTGAGAACACGAGGTAAACTATAAGCTGGGAGGTTGTGGTGAAAACTTATGAAGTTGACTGTAACACTTGACCGTGACGAAGATGGAGTTTGGGTTGTAGAATGCCCCAGCATTCCAGGTTGTGTCAGCCAAGGTAAAACGAGAGCAGAAGCTCTTGAAAATATCAGAGATGCAATTATCGCCTGCCTTCAAGTTCGTACAGAACGTGGGCTACCCCTAACGATTGAAACTCACCAAGTAGAGGTAATGGCATAATCATGTCCTCTGCTCTTCCTGTTCTCAGCGGACGTGAGGTGGTCCGAGTATTTGAAACCTTCGGCTGGCAAGTTGCGCGTCAAAGTGCAAGCCATATTATCATGGTTAAGGAGGGCGAACAGGTAACACTCTCTGTTCCTGATCATCGTGAAGTGGCAAAGGGTACGCTTCGTAGTCTTATTCGTACTGCTGGAATTACGGTACAAGAATTTGTTTCTGGCATGAGATGAGCGATAAGAGAGGTCTAACAATTCGAGTGCAGCGGACGGACGAAGGCTGCTGATGCTCAGTTCAAGGTTGTCTGATGCCGCTGATTCGAGCCGTTACTTGTACTGAGCGCATTGGAAGTATCAGTTATCAGCTACTTGTTGTCCGAATTAATTGGCCGTTTTTCAGTTTATTATCAACGTCCAATAGGATCAAAATCAGTCCCTTATGCACCCACAAAAATTATCGAGTATTTGTTAACTCATCAAGGAGAAAGATTATGGTAGCCACTCCAGTCAAAAGCAAAACCACGGGACAATACTACACCACCCGCATCGATTTAGCATTAGATATCCGCAAAGCTATGGTTGAAATCCTAAGCCAAACCCTTGCCGCTAGTTTAGACCTAAAAACTCAGGTTAAACAAGCCCATTGGAATGTCAAAGGTTTAAATTTCTACCAATTGCACAGCCTCTTCGACGAAATGGCCACGGAATTAGAAGACTATGGGGACATGGTAGCAGAACGGATTACCGCTTTAGGTGGAACCGCTTTGGGAACAGCACGCATCGCCGCCGCTAACTCGATTCTGCCGGAATATCCGGCTGATATCGTCGATGGTAGTGAACATCTTGTTGCTTTAGCCGAACGTTATGCCTTATACGCTTCCCATCTTCGTTCTGCTATTGATAGCACTGGCAATCAAGGGGATGCCGACACAGCGGATCTCTATACGGAAATCTCCCGAGACATCGATAAACGTCTCTGGTTCCTAGAAGCGCATCTGATTAAATCGGAAGATGTTATCGGTTAATTTAGAGATAAATTTGGGGTGTGTTAACGTGGCTTAATACACCTTAAATTCTCGTAATCGGTAAACGTAGCCAATCACTTATAGTCATTTCAATTAAAATTGAGAATATCAATCCCAGAGTTCATAAGGGTTTTGAAGAATTTTGTCGGTCTAGACTGTATCAGACTTATCTGAAATGACTATAACTACTATAGTTGAAACCCGATTAAATTTTCGATCGCCTTGACCAAATCTTGATTAGTCCAATTCTGGTACAGATAAGCGGCGATCGCACATCCCCCCGCACCGACTCCTTCCTTGACGAAACCCTGTTCATAAGCTTGCAAAACCGGGTATTTAGAGGCGGAAAAGTTTAATTGTGTGGCTAATAGGGGTATTTTTCCGATCATGCTGGCTAATCCCACCGTATCCCCCGTTTTATCTTCCGCTACCCAGCGAGTTGTGCCGACGATGATATTTTCCCAGTTAACGGGATAGGCATATTTAGCCACTAGAGCTTGAATTAGGGCAGAAACGGCTAACATTTGGGTTCCTCCGGCGAGGAGTACCCCACCCTGCCCACTAGCAGCGATCGCCATGCCAGCGACGAAAATCTGCTGAGGATCACCTAGGGCGGCGATTACCTCAAAAGGATCAAAAATTTCTTTTCGGGCTAATCCCTGCTCAACTATTGCCTGTTTCTGAGCATGATTGCACTGGGGATGGCTGCTGTTAACTTTGCCGTTGGCTCGATAACCCAATCCGGTGAGGATGGCGAGGGCGGTGGTGGTGCCACCCACCACACATTCGCCGATAATTAGATAACTAGACTCGCGGGCTAATTTTTTTCCCCAGGTTAGTCCTTGGGCGAACAGGTGTTTTACTATGGGGAGATCTAGGGCGCGGCCGGTGGAGAGACAACGGGCCGGTTGTCCCCCTAGTTCGATATAATCGACGGCTGGGGGCAAGGGTAAACCGGCGTTAAAAACGAGGACGGGAATGGCTAATTTTTCCACTACGGCGCGGGTAATATAGGCAGGGGAGGCTCCCACCGTGAGGGGGGGTAAGGGATAACGGGGATGGGGTGAAACTCCTTTAACGATAAATTCGGCATCGGCGATCGCGGTGTATTTTCTATCTTCCGGGGTGGCACCGGCGGTGGAGATTCCGGGGATTAATCCCGTCTCGGTAAAACCTAAAACTAGGGCAAATATCGGAGAAGATTTTTGATGGCACTCTAACCAATTTTGCCCCTGTTCGATTTCCGTGTAAATTTTAATCATCTGTTGATTTTGTCCTCTTACTTATCACTATTTCGCTCTCTCCATGAGATGATCTTTGATTTCAACATATTTAGAAAATAAGTTATCAATACTAGCCAGTTTTGCCCCGTATGCTAAGGCTGTAGCCATAATAATACGGTCAAAAGGATCTTTGTGAATGGGAGATAAATTAACGGCTCTAATGGCAATTTCGGAGGTAACTGAAAATATATCTATTTTAGCCGGTGTTAAAGCTTGTTGAATCCACTCTTGAAGGGTATAACTTAATTCTAATCTTCCCCGTTGGTTAGCAAGGGCTATTTCATAGCAAGAAATGGGGGAAACTCCGAGAGATTCTGCTAACTCAAATTTTTCTAGCCAATGCTCGGTAAATCTGTCAAAATTGCCATTTACTAACCACAACCAAATATGAGTATCAAGCACAATTACTTCAGACATTCCCAATCTTCTTCATCTACAATAGGACTGACCATATCACCTAGTATTTTAGCTTTATCCACCATATTCTCCACTGGAAAACGCCGTTTAAATAAGGATGATTTTTCTTCTAATAAGTTGTTTTTGCTGGCGGTGAAATTTTTAATTAATTGATAAAGTTCATCTAGTTGTTCTTCTGGTAGATTATCAATTGCTGTTTGAATAAGTTCTTTAACAGTCATAGTTTTACTCTCTATTTTCTGAACTTGAGTTATATTATAACATAACGGTTCCTTCAATAAAGGGACTCATCTTGATATTTTAACTAAAATACAGCAGACTAAAAAGACTCATTTAAACCGTTTATTCTTAGATTAGCGGAATCTCCCCCAATGCAAGAATGCCTCGTCTCAAAAAGTAATTTAAACACTTAAGTAGCTGGTTATAATTAAATTTAAAATGGATTTTAGGTTTGATCCCCCCTGCCCCCCTTGATAAGGCTATCCATTAGTCACATCTTTCTTAACATAAAATTTGACAAAAAGAGAAAAGTGTGCAAGATGGCTCAAGGAGGTTCTATGGGGGGACTAATTTGATGAGATAGTTTCCAAGTCTGGCTGATATCA
>NZ_JADEVX010000215.1:0-6446 GCF_015207925.1 Microcystis sp. LEGE 00066
CTACTGTACTTTTAGCTTGGGCGGCAATTATATCTGAGGGGTGAAAATAGGGGGAATTCCAAAAGTCGTAGGTGGCACTCGCTGCGGCTAGATTTCCCGAAGCTTGTGGCACACTTGTACTAGGTTGACTGGCCAAGTTTTCTACGATACTGATTAACCTTTTCTTTCTTCTGGTGTCCCCTAGGTCTGCATATTGTAATTCTTGGGCTGCCCATTTCTCCATTTTTTTGCTTACCTCCACCTTAATTCCTTCTTTCAAAACTATACCTATCAATCGTTTCCCCTTTTTTTAAGTTTCTTCTCTTTTTGTTAAGAAAGATCTGACTAATGGATAGCTTGATAAGGGGGGTGCCGATAGGCGGGGGGATCTGAAAGTTTTTAATACCTATCTACTTAACAGCTTATGTCTTCCCTGTCTTCTGCAATTATCGATACTTGGCGACGTTTTTACCGAGATCCCCTGGCAGTAATAGGAGCGATCGCATTAATGATAATTATTTTTGCTGTCCTATTTGGTCCGATTTTCTATCGGGTCCCCATCGATACCATTGATTTTAGTCAAACCACTGCTCCCCCTAGTTTAAAACATCTTTTCGGGACTAATGATCTGGGCCAAGATCAATTGGCGAGGATTTTGGTGGGAGGTCGAATTTCCCTAGCGGTGGGCATTGCTGCTATGATGGTGGCGATGATTTTAGGAACAGCGATCGGGGCTATTTCTGGGTTTTACGGGGGCGCAATCGATGGCTTATTGATGCGATTAACGGATTTATTCCTATCTTTGCCCCAATTACCCCTACTTTTGCTGATTGTCTATCTATTTCGCGATAGTATCAAAAAAATCGCCGGACCGGAAACGGGTATTTTTATCCTCGTGGTTTTGGTGATCGGGGGTTTAAATTGGATGTCGGTGGCACGATTGGTGCGGGGAAATTTCTTAAAATTACGCGAGATGGAATTTATCTCGGCTGCAAAAGCTTTGGGGGCCACTCCTTGGCGTTTGATCTGGGTGCATTTATTACCTAACGTTTTGGGAATGATTATCGTGGCGGCCACTTTAGCGGTGGGTAATGCGATTATTACCGAGTCAACCCTGAGTTTTTTGGGTTTGGGTTTCCCCCCCGATGTGCCGACTTGGGGACAAATGTTATTTAAAGCTAAAGATTACTTGACAACTGCCCCCCATTTGGTCATTTTTCCCGCTCTAGCTATCGTGATCACGGTGTTAAGTATTAATTTTATCGGTGATGGTTTACGCGATGTCTTTGATCCTAATGTTTGAGGAACTGTGGAACTGGATAATTGCCGAAAAGTACCCAGAACCTCTATGATAATTAGTAGCGATGGTGAGGAAATAAATACTGTGAGTAGCGTAACTGTCATTAGCGATCAGAAGTTTGACCAAGAGGTTTTTGGGGTCGAAAAACCCGTTTTAGTCTATTTTTGGGCGAGTTGGTGCGGTCCGTGTCGTTTGGTATCTCCCTCGATCGATTGGGTGGCCGAAACCTACGACGAACGGCTAAAAGTAGTTAAACTAGAAATAGACCCTAACCCCGACTCGGTGGCTAAATATAAGGTGGAAGGTGTTCCCGCTTTACGCATCTTTAAAGATAAAAAACTTATTGCCAGTCATGAAGGGGCGATCGGCAAACAACAATTACAATCTTTTATCGATACCTATATCAGCTAATTAGGTATCCGTGGTTATGAGTAACTTAACCCTAGCAAACCGCTTACAGGCACTACAATCCAACGTTTTTGCCGATATGGATCGGGCAAAAGCTGCCAGTAGAGAAGCGGGTAATACCATTATTGATCTTTCGCTCGGTTCCTCCGATCTTGGGGCTGCTCCCCACGTTGTCGATGCTATTGAGCGATCTCTCCACGATCCTCACACGCACGGCTATTTACTCCATAATGGGACCAGAGACTTCCGCATAACTGCCGCTAACTGGTATAGCGATCGCTTTGGTGTCCCCATCGATCCGGAAACGGAGGTTTTACCCCTGATTGGTTCTCAGGAAGGCACGGCCCATCTACCTTTGGCCCTTCTCAACCCCGGGGATTTTGCCCTACTCCTCGATCCGGGTTATCCCTCCCATTTGGGCGGTGTTGCCCTTGCAGGCGGTCAAATCTACGGAATGCCAATTTTGGCAAAAAATGACTTTCTGCCGGTTTTAGAGGACATTCCTGACCTAGTGCTGGCACAATCGAAGCTGATGGTCTTGAGTTATCCCCATAATCCCACCACAGCGATCGCACCTTTGGCATTTTTCCAAAAAGCGGTTGATTTTTGCCGTCAGCATAATTTAGTCTTAATCCACGATTTTCCCTATCTAGACATCTTTTTTGAGGGAACATCGCCCCCCCCGTCAATTTTACAGGCCGATCGAGCTAAAACTAATTCGATCGAGTTTTTTACCTTTTCCAAGTCCTATAATATGGGCGGTTTTCGCATCGGTTTCGCCATTGGCAACCCGCAGTTAATTATGGCTTTGCGACAGATTAAAGCTATGGTTGATTTTAATCAGTATTTGGGCATCCTTAATGGTGCGATCGCCGCTTTAACTGGTAATCAAGATTCGGTCAAAGAAACCGTCGCTATCTTCCAAAAACGTCGGGATGTGTTTATTAATGCCCTAAATCGCATCGGTTGGCCAGTTGCCACTCCGGCCGCTACTATGTACGTTTGGGCGAAAATTCCCCCCAGTTGGCCGGGTAATTCCGTCGATTTTTGTCGGCAATTGGTGTCCCAAACTGGTGTCGCTGTTTCCCCCGGGTCCGGTTTTGGTAAGGGTGGTGAGGGTTATGTGCGTTTTGCCTTAGTTCACGATCCCGATATTCTAGAGGCTGCCGTGGAGAAAATTGGGGCTTTTTTGGGATAAAACCGATATTCTAAGCAGTGGTTATGCTGCAATCGATATCTTTCACCTTGTTGCCTCTGATATTCCGGGTGATATTGGTAATGTGTCCACTCCCGAACCTTCTGGTGTTATCGGATTAGACATACTAGGTGGTGGTTTAGTGGTGCGTTGCGTCGCTAAACGTCGTTAACCGGTGTGGGGTGGGGAGATGAGTTAAAATTTTCCTAATTCCCTACCCTTTGCGGTTATTAAAGCTTTAATTGTGCTGCTGTCTTTGTAATTGATTGATCAAGTCGGGGGATAAATCGGTAAATTGGGCGATTTCTGGGATAGAAAAACCAGCAGATAGCATTTTTAGGGCAATTTGTCGAGCTTTTTCCTCTTTACCCGCTTGCAATCCTTCTTGTCGTCCTTCTTGTCGTCCTTTTTGTAGTCCTTTTTGTAGTCCCTTTTCCTCGCCTTCCTCTCTGCCTTCCTCTAAAATATCTTGATAGATGACGGATTCTCTCATAATGTCACTCCGAAGGATTTTTTTAATCGTCTCTCGATTTAATACTAACCCGGCGAGAATGCTGGTAGCGGCAGCGAGATTGCCTTGCACCTGTTTTTCGGGGATAGTTTCTAAAGAACGGGACACCAGACTTAACACCTGTTCAGGGTCATCGGTATTGCTGAGGACGGCAAAGGGTAATAAACCGGGATGATGAAAAAATTGTGGTGTCTTTTCTTCCCAAAGACGGATGACTTGGAAGGAATGAAAGGTTTCCCCCAGACGGAAGGTATTTTCTTGTACTAGGGGAGAATCACTGCGTCGCAGATAAATTACCACTTGACGCATTTGTTTTTGGGGATGACGACGATAGACGCGAATGCGATAATCGAGCATTCGGAAAGGAATCTTAGAGTTGGGGTCGGTTTGAAACTCGGTATGGAGAATTAATTCCTCTGACTGCAAAAAAATCAAAGAATCGGCACGAATGGGGTCTAATTGTAATTCCGTCGGGTCGAGGACGGTTAAGGAGAGGGGAGAACCCAATAACCAAGTGGCTAGATCATCGGAGAAGTTTTCGGCAATAAATTTACAAATATTATCAAACATCGTCAGCGTTTTGTCTTTGTAATTGCTCGATCGCGTCGGGGGATAAATCGGTAAATCGGGCAATTTCTGGGATAGAAAAACCAGCAGATAGCATTTTTAGGGCAATTTGTCGAGCTTTTTCTTCTTTACCCGCTTGCAAGCCTTTTTTTAGTCCCTTTTCCTCGCCTTCCTCTCTGCCTTCCTCTCTGCCTTCTTCTAAAATATCTTGATAGATGACGGATTCTCTCATAATGTCACTCCGAAGGATTTTTTTAATCGTCTCTCGATTTAATACTAACCCGGCGAGAATACTGGTAGCGGCAGCGAGATTGCTTTGCACCTGTTTTTCGGGGATAGTTTCTAAAGAACGGGACACCAGACTTAACACCTGTTCAGGGTCATCGGTATTGCTGAGGACGGCAAAGGGTAATAAACCGGGATGATGGAAAAATTGTGGTGTCTTTTCTTCCCAAAGACGGATGACTTGGAAGGAATGAAAGGTTTCCCCCAGACGGAAGGTATTTTCCTGTACTAGGGGAGAATCACTGCGTCGTAGATAAATTACCACTTGACGCATTTGTTTTTGGGGATGACGACGATAGACGCGAATGCGATAATCAAGCATTCGGAAAGGAATTTTGGAGTCGGGGTCGGTTTGAAACTCGGTATGGAGAATTAATTCCTCTGACTGCAAAAAAATCAGAGAATCGGCCCGAATGGGGTCTAATTGTAATTCCGTCGGGTCGAGGACGGTTAAGGAGAGGGGAGAACCCAATAACCAAGTGGCTAGATCATCGGAGAAGTTTTCGGCAATAAATTTACAAATATTATCAAACATCGTCAGGGATTACTTTCCGTTTCTCCTAGGATACCCTCGATCGCCGGTGTTGACATCCTGTATTTGTCGTAACTTTTGCCGAAGAGAATCGTAGCGCGGAATACATTATAGGCAAAAATCAATTCTAACCATGGACTAATCCCCTAGATATGGGTAAATTTGTCACATATTCCCAGAAATTTCTTGACAATTGCTAGAGGAAGGAGTAGGTTACAATCAGTTGAATTTTGTGAAGCCTTATGTCATCAGCCAAACTTATCAATCATGGGGGGGGGAGAAGCAGAGCTTATCAAAGGCTCGGCTGAAATCCTTTTCCCTAGCCACGGCCACTGCGATCGGATGTATTAGTATCGCCAGCAGTGCCACTGCAGCCAGTTTTTCTTTTTCTTTCGCTTTCGGTAGCTCCGGTACGGGGAACGGTCAGTTCAATTCACCCTACGGTATCGCCGTCGGTAGCGGTGGTAATATCTATGTGGCCGATACGTTTAATAATCGCGTACAGGTATTTAACTCCGGTGGTGTCTTCCAGTCCACTTTCGGTAGCTCCGGTTCGGGGAACGGTCAGTTCAATTCACCCTACGGTATCGCGGTCGGTAGCGGTGGTAATATCTATGTAGCCGATGCGATCAACAATCGCGTACAGGTATTCAACTCCAGTGGTGTCTTCCAGTCCACTTTCGGTAGCTTCGGTTCGGGGAACGGTCAGTTCAATTCACCCAGAGGTATCGCGGTCGGTAGCGGTGGTAATATCTATGTGTCCGATACAGCAACCAACAACCGCGTACAGGTATTCAACTCCAGTGGTGTCTTCCAGTCCATTTTGGGTAGCCAAGGTTCGGGGAACGGTCAGTTCAGTACCCCCATAGGTATCGCCGTCGATAGCACTGGTAATATCTATGTAGCCGATACGGATAACCATCGCGTACAGGTATTTAACTCCAGTGGTGTCTTCCAGTCTGCTTTCGGTAGCTTCGGTACGGGGAACGGTCAGTTCAGGGCCCCCAGAGGTATCGCGGTCGATAGCACTGGTAATATCTATGTGGCCGATTCGTTGAACGGCCGCGTACAGGTATTCAGTCCGATGAGTCCTCCGCCAGTGTCCACGCCCGAACCTTCTGGTGTTATCGGATTAGGCATACTAGGGGGTGGTTTAGTGGTGCGTTGCGTCGCTAAACGTCGTTAACCGGTGTGGAGTGGGGAGACGGTCTAAAATTTTCCTAATTCCCCACCCTTTGCGGTTATTAAAGCTTTAATTGTGATGCTGTCTTTGTAATTGCTCGATAGTTACGGGGGATAAATCGGTAAATCGGGCAATTTCTGGGATAGAAAAACCAGCAGATAGCATTTTTAGGGCAATTTGTCGAGCTTTTTCCTCTTTACCTTTTTGTAGTCCCTTTTCCTCGCCTTCCTCTCTGCCTTCCTCTAAAATATCTTGATAGATGACGGATTCTCTCATAATGTCACTCCGAAGGATTTTTTTGATCGTCTCTCGATTGTAATTGCTCGATAGTTACGGGGGATAAATCGGTAAATCGGGCGATTTCTGGGATAGAAAAACCAGCAGATAGCATTTTTAGGGCAATTTGTCGAGCTTTTTCCTCTTTACCTTTTTGTAGTCCCTTTTCCTCGCCTTCCTCTCTGCCTTCCTCTAAAATATCTTGATAGA
>NZ_JADEVX010000216.1:0-6424 GCF_015207925.1 Microcystis sp. LEGE 00066
TCGCTCCATACCCCTTTTAATGCTATATATTCTCATTAACCCTTTTAACCTTTGAATTAATTTTAGTTATTATGTACTACTTTAATGGCTTTTTTGATCTGTGACAGTTGAGGGTGCGGAATGTGGGATGAAAGAGCTTCTCAAACCACTGCTCAAAAATGATTATCCTACATAAGTACATTTACCTTGATGTGCTGCTGGGTAGGTTTGGTGCTGGCTAAAAGTATCGTTGGCATGAGACACCTAAGCACACTCGTGAAAATGTAAGGAATTAATGTCAATTATGATCGCCAAAGTTTAAATAAGATTTTGAAAAAAGGCACGTTAGAAACGCGTCTCAAAAATCATTAATTAAACTTCAGTTAAGAGATCTAAATTTAGACTATTAGCAGCCTAAAGGACGTTTGTGACCTTCAATATCTTCACGCATTTTCTTATAGGCTAGATCTCGTTCTTGGGGCGACATATAAGCACGATCGCTTAGAGTACTTGGCTGCGTCATATAAGCTAGAGTAGAAACGTCTCCTCAAAATTATTTTAAAAAGCTTCGTCTTAACACCTTATATCAATCCATTACCCAAAACCCCGAACCAACGTTAATTTATCAAATTGCCGAAGAATTAGGTTTTTTTGAGCGAGGACATCTTGCCTCTGATTATAAACAACTGTTTGGTTATTTTCCCTCTGAAACTTTTAAAAATAGAACATAATGAGCCATCTTAATTGTCATTGTGAGCGGTAATAAATTCTAATCAGGACAAAAAATCGTGCGAAAACCGATATGATTGGTAGAAGTGTCGATATCTTCGGGATGGCGCGCGGCGGGACGGTAACGAGCGCAGTAGTTAGGGGCGCAGAGGAAAGAGCCTCCTTTGAGGACTTTACGGGGTTTTCGCATTGAGGGATGAAGTTTGAGGTTATAACTATCTTCTTCGGTTCCGCCTAGGGGATTTTTCGGGGTACAACAGGCTTTAGTCGGGTTTTTGGGATGTTGTTCCTGATACCAATCTTGTGTCCATTCCCAGACATTACCTATCATGTCATAAAGTCCATAACCATTGGGGGGATAGCTTTCTACTGCTTCTGGACCGGGTGCATGAGGTTTGAGATTTTGCCAAGGAAATTGTCCTTGCCAAGTATTAGCCATGACTTTACCATTAGGCATAAATTCATCACCCCAAGCAAATTCTGCCCCCTCTAAACCCCCTCGTGCAGCAAATTCCCATTGTGCTTCAGTTGGGAGTTCTTTTCCTGCCCATTTTGCATAGGCAAGGGCATCTTCATAGACAATATGTACTACAGGATGGTTTTCTCGATTTTTAATTGAACTTCCAGTACCTTCCGGATGTCGCCAATTTGCCCCCGGTATATATTGCCACCAGCAGACAGTACGAGGATCAACGGGACGATCTGGTTTCACAAAAACGGCAGATCCGGGAACTAATATTTCAGGATCAGCATTAGGATAATCTTCTGCTTTCGGTGGTTTTTCAGCAAAGGTAATATATCCTGTTTCTTTGACAAATTTTCTAAATTGTTTATTAGTGACCAAATATTTATCCATCCAAAAGCCGCTAACGGTTACGGTGTGGACGGGGCCTTCTTCAGGATATTTACGACTGTTTGACCCCATTTCAAATGTTCCCCCCGGAATCCAGATCAGATCTTTATGGGGAGGTTTACCTGGAGCAGATGAGGGGTTTTGAGATATTTGCATACTCAAGATATAGCCTTTATTTTATCAAGGGTTAGAGTGGGTAGGGGCAATTCAGAAATTACCCCTACAGCTTTGAAAGCAAATCGGGTCTATGCTACAGACTAAGCAGATTAGTCACGCCACAACATCCCTCTTAATTCTTTCTCAGGATCGATCGCGCCCGCGTCATTTTTAATCGTGACAATGACTTTTTTCAGCTTCGCACCTTCAAACTCGAACTCATGTTCGTAGTCTGATGATACAGGCTGTCCGGGATCTCGACCAATATTAAATCCCTCCCCACATAGGGAAAACTTACCCGGTTGAGTCAGGAATTGATCAGGATATTCTGGGAAAGCTTCCTCAATCGTGGCATTTTGCTTAATACCATTGATATAGAGTTGTACCTCTCCTATGGTACTACCACCAAACTTGCTCTCTAGTGGTTCTGAATTTGGATTTGGCTTCTTGGAAAGTACAACCAGGAATTTATCGGGATCTTCAGGGAAAGCTCTCTCAATCGTGGCACTTTGCTTAATACCATTGATATAGAGTTGTATATCTCCTATAGTACTACCACCAATAGTACTACCACCAAACTTGCTATCCGGTTGATTGGGCTTCTTGTTAAATACAACTTTGAGTGTATTTTCCTTGTCGGCAAGATTAGGGAGTGGACAAGTGATCTTCTGTTGCTGTTGTCCTAACCAGTTATAGACATAACAGAGTTTGCCCTCGTAGATATAGAAACTATATCCACCAAAACGTCCTCCATGAGCTATCATTACCCCTTCAGGAGTCTCACCCGTGGAGAAATCAACAATGGCTTCGATTTCGTAAGAACGACCTCGGGTATTCGGAGCAACGGCTTCGGGAATTTCTGATCCCCCTGGATAATAGGTGTAACTGAAGGTAGCATCCTTTGGGTCATCTTGAGCAAATGCTGGGGGACGTAATTGGGGACGATCTCCACCCAATACCTCAGCAGCCGAGCGATCATCAAGAGGCATACCTTTGTATAACCCTGCTTGCACGAACCACATATACTTCATCTGTTCGAGTTTATCGGCATATTTCGGGTCATTAGCTAAGTTACGAGATTGAGTCGGATCGGGAGTTAATTCCAATTCCAGATCCCCATCCATACAGTACAATTCCCAGATATCCTTCTCAAAATTACCCCAATTAGAAGGTGCAGGAGCATGGACAGTACAAACGTGCCAACCTTTATACCAGACTCCCCTTGTTCCTAACATGGAATAGAACTGAGTTTCTCGCACTTTTTTGGGTTTTCCATTGGCATCCTTGGGTTTTTGCTTGTCAGAGAGTCTGTAAGCAAATTGATACTCAGGTTGAGCATATTCGGGAGCGAAAGTATAGGCGAAGCTAATTCCCTCAATGGGATTTTGGGTGTAACCTTTAACCACTTCTGGGGGTTCTACACCACACATTTCGTAAAGGGTAGGTACTAAGTCAACCGCGTGAATGTACTGTTTGCGAATCCCCGTATCTGCCATTCGTGACTTCTTAATACCCGGTCCACACATCATAAAGGGAGTTGCAGCACCACCTTCATAACCTGACCAACGTTTCCAGTATTTGAACGGCGTATCAAAGCCCCAAGCCCATCCTGTAGGATAGTGATTATAGGTTTTCAGTGTGCCTAAATCTTGGAGAAGGGCAAAGTTCTTGTCAAAATCATCGGGAATATCGTTAAAGAACAGATTTTCATTGACTGAACCATTAGGCCCACCTTCTGCACTAGCACCATTATCAGCTACAGCAACAATGATGGTGTTATCCATTTGACCCGTTTCTTCGAGAAAATCGAGCAAACGACCAATTTGTTCATCGGTATAGGTGGAGAATGCCGCATAAATCTCGGCCATACGGATAAATAATGCCTTTTCTTCGGGACTTAATCCTTCCCAAGGTTTTACCCAATCAGTTTGAGGCCACGTCTTACCATCAGGAACTCCTTGGATCTTAGTGTGGTCAGGGTTAGGTTCTGCAAGCGCACCTTCACCATGAGGATTAATCACCGAGGGTTCTGTTACCTCATCCCCAAAGATGCCTAATTCTTTCATTTTGGCAAGGACTTCTCTGCGATAGCAGCAATTCTCATTTTGAAACGATTTTGCGTTGTTTCAGCGATCTAGAGATTCGTTAAGAATTATTAACCCCTCTAGGTGCAAGGGTTTTAATGTCATGAAACCTTAAAATGAGAATTGCTGCTGCGATAGACTTCATAGCCATCTTTAAAGATACTTGTCTCGACAAAGGATAAATCTTCTGGATTATCGGGATCTCCCAGGCTCGTGTTATAAGCATAATCTAGGATCTTCTGAGGCCAGATTTGATGGGGTGCATGGTTGGCACCGGGAGAGAAGTACATCAGCCAAGGTTTATCTGGAGCGATCGCCTTTTGATCTTGGATAAAGGCAACTGCCTTATCTACCAGGTCTTTCGACAGATGATAACCGTTCTCTGTATCCCCCATATTGGGACCATAAGGAGGTTCAATCAGATGGTTATCATAGACCAGATCTGGATACCATTGATCGGTTTCTCCGCCTAAAAAGCCATAATAGCGTTCAAAACCACGACCTAAAGGCCAATGCCGCTTCGTGGATGCCATATTTGCCTCTTCTTCTGGCAGTAAGTGCCATTTACCAAGGGCGAAGGTACTCCAGCCACGCTCACTCAATACGGCTGGAATCATGGCATTTTCAAAGGGAATGCGACCATTATTACCAGGGAAACCCGCTGTCGCCTCTTCGATACAAGACATCCCGTTACTGGTAGCATTGCGTCCATTTAATAGGGATGAACGAGTGGGAGAACAAAGAGCGGTAGTGTGAAAGTTGGTATAAATTAAGCCTTTTTTGGCAATACGAGCTAAATTGGGCATTTTAATTTTGCCACCAAACATTTCCCAGGCACCAAATCCCGTATCGTCAATGACTATGTAAAGAATATTCGGTGAATTTGCGGGTGCTTTCGGTTCGGCGTAGGGTTCCCAATCGGGTACGGAATCACGAATATCGAGGGCGATTGTCCCGTTGAATTGTTTAGCCATAGAGTCTCCGTAAGAGGCTTGTCACAGGTGTCTGATTCGCTCGTCTGAGAGCGGCCCATTCAAGTTTGAAGTGTACCAGTACCTGACTGACTAGATGTAGAAACGTTGAATCCTGTCATAAAACTTGACCTTGAAGGTTCTTCGTTACTTGTTATGGTTCGATAGGGGGGCATAAATCGACTAAATCTTTATCTGGCAAAAGATTTAATTGAACGGTGGCGGCGAATTCAGTGGCGGTGAAACAAAGCAGTTTATTGATGAGTGTGGGGTATGGCTATTTTTTATTTCATGGAAAAAATATCAAACAAAGACTATTTGGTTGTATTATTATACTGGCTGGTGTTTCTCTGTTAAGCATTCTTTAGTAAAATAAGAAAAGGCTCTTCTGGATCAAGGATGATAATCAAAAATTATGGCGAAAGTCTGGCTAAAAAGCGGCAGCGCATATTTTCAAAATCAGGAATCGCGCCTCTAGGAGGGTTAGTGATTCTCCTTCTCCGCTGCCCCAGCAGAGTCCTTCCACAGAGTCAACGGTTAGGTAATTACTGTGAAAATTATACAACCAATGGATTAACTGAGGGCATGAATACAAAAATAAAGCCTATTAAAAGAACAAGTTATGGATGCAGCAATCTTGAACATCTTCGACTTAAGCTGTTTGCTGGCTTTAATTCATAACAAAAAGTAAAACACGAAAACCAAAATAGCCAAATCTGAATGGCTTATTAATAACCGGAGAAACTGACTCAATAGATAATCTCCTTGTTTAATTTATCACTAAAAAAATATGGCTAGAGGGGATCAAATATACGCCTATCGGGAATTGCTCAATCTTCAGGGTGCTTATGCCCATCATGGCATCGATTGCGGTGATGGTAGCGTCATTCATTACCGAAAACCGAGCGAGATTGTGGAACGAACTTCCCTAGAAACCTTTGCTAGGGGCGGTAAAATCTATGTGGTGCGCTATGTAGAGGTGGGATTTTCCTTTATCCCCGATGTGGTGGTAGAAAGGGCGCTAAGTCGTCTGGGGGAGCAGAAATATAATCTTCTTTTTAACAACTGCGAACATTTTGCCACTTGGTGTAAAACGGGTATTAGCAAAAGTCAACAGATAGAAGAATTTATCCCGATTATTACCCATTTACAAGCGGTGGGACTCTACGAACCCCTGAAAAAATCCCTCATCGGAGCCGACCCCAACAATGCCCAAACCCTGTTAAAAGGGGCCTTAAGCAATCTTAAGGTCAGTTGGGATGAAATTCAACCCCAGTACAAAAAAGCCCTTCAAGAAGCAGAAACATGGAATCGAGTGGCGATCGAAGCTTTAAGCAAAAATCGCGATGATTTAGCCCGGGAAGCCCTGAAACGCAAGGTAGAAGCCAAAAAACAGGCAAAACGCCATCAGGAACAATTGGATCAAATAGCGGCCATGACCGAAAATGTTCTTAAAAGTCTGGTGATTGCTAACGGTTAGTCTGGATGTAAGTAGGGTTGGCTGAATAAATCTAAAAACCTTGTTGGATAAGGCTTTTAGACTTTTTTCCCTCAAAAAGTGCTGACCCTTGGAGTGATCGGGGGTAAAATTCAGGTACTTTTTCCCTGAAAATTAGGTAACTGACTACCTCAAAATCGGTAAAACCCTACAC
>NZ_JADEVX010000024.1:0-36996 GCF_015207925.1 Microcystis sp. LEGE 00066
TGATAGATGGTTTCATGACTGAGCGATTCTTGACCAGCTTTTTTCAGACGACCTGCTATTTGTTCGGGACTATGATAATCTTTCAATCCTTCTTTGACCAACTCTAAGGCTGACTCGCTGACATTTTAAAAGGGTTGTTTGGCATTTTTGGTGCGCGTCTCGCTTTCAGCTTCTGCTATGTCAGGTAGATAGCAGCCTAGGGAACTTTGATTCCTTCTTAATTCTCGCTCTGGTCGTGCTTTGATGACATCCGAGCCAGACGGCCATTTGCCGTTGAGATAAATTTCCCTCCTGACTAAGTTGGTAGAGCAAGTTTCTTTGTTCTATGTTAAGATGTTGGGGGCTTCGTTTTTGGGTCTGATTTGTTTTTGTTAATGATCAGACAGTACCTGATGAGCCTCTCTTTGTCAACTCTTGAGGTTAATGCGTTTCATTTTTGAATTGGCGAAATCATTGAAGCTAACAATGATGCAACTCTCGAAGAATTATCGGACTTACTGTATGAAAAGACACAGGTGAAAGTCAGTAGAGCCACCCTGGGGCGGCTGACGCAAAAACTCAATTACAGTTTCAAAAAAAAACACTACACGCGGCGGAAAAAGAAAGTGACAGGGTACAGCAAAAAAGAGTGGGATACTGGTCAGAAGTTCGGGAAATTGAGGCATCAAAACTAATTTTCATCGATGAATCGTGGGTAAATTTAGCCCTTTTGAGACTCTATGCTAGAGCCTTAATTGGCCGAAGATCTCGGGGAAGAAAACCACAAAAAAGATGGTATCTTCTAGGTTCTGTGTGATAAGTTTAACTTACATAGGATCGATCAATCTTTGTGTCCTTTGTGTCTTTGTGGTTCGTTCCACCCCCTCGCTAGGAGGAATGTATCTTAGAATACATTTTACCCACCAAACCTGGGAGAGCCAAAGAGGGAGAAATATTTCAATAATTAGTGCTATAAGCTTAGAAAAAGTTGTGGCATCAGTCAACATATACGGTGCAGTGGATGCGGTAACATTTGAAGGATTTATTCTGAAGGAAGTGCTGCCAAAAATTAAAGAAGGAGACTGTTTGATCATGGATAACGCCAAGATTCATCTCGGAGAAATGGTCAGAGAAATAATCGAACAAGAAAAAGCTAGACTCATCTATTTACCTCCTTATTCTCCTGAATTATCTCCTATTGAAAACTTTTGTTCAAAAGTGAAAGTGATGTTAAGAAAACTGGAGGTGAGGACTTACAAAGACTTAATAGAAGGGATTGAATTGGCTATGTTAGAAGTTACTCAAAAAGATATTCGCAATTGGTTTACTCACTGTTACTACTGTACCTCATAAGTCAGAGAATTGCTATAATTTATAATTACCTATAGATAGTTAAGTTTTTGAGCGATTAGAGGTAAAGCAAGAGCGATAGCAACACTAACAATCATACCGATAAAAGCTTTCAAGGCATCCCCTAAAACCAGTTTACCCGTGGCGGCCAAATTAGGGGTTTCTCTGGTTAAAGTCAGAGAAATTTCTCGACCTCCTAATAAACCTAAAAATACCCAAGTGGTACTCATGGGAATATGATTATAGCCAACAAAAAAGAGTAAAATTAAACCATAAATTAAGTTAATAATTGTTGCAGAACGCGGATCATGGGCGTTAGTTTTGCTAGTGACAATTTTCTCGATTTGACCACCATGATTAATAAAAATGATGGTTTGCAGGAGTAGCATAACTGTTAGAGATAAAACTAACCATGTTGCTGCTAACTTTCTGGGAAGATAGGCGAAAATATTAGCAAAATCTTGCATTAACCATTGACTCCAGAGAAACCCGGTGGATAACCACTGTAAAACTACCCAGATTTTTTGAGGTTCTTTATTAACTGTTTCTAGGAAAAAGTTTTCTAATTGATAAATAATTCGATAGATGACTAACCCCACTACAACAGCAATAGCATAACCCCAAGCAGATTTAATTAACATTTCATCTAGAGATTGGGGAGCAAAAACTGTTAAAACCAAAAAGGTTGTACTCACAGGTATTCCCCAAGTGGTGAGAATTAAAATTGCTAATGGAGGAACGATATAAATCCAAGTAAAATTTTCTGGGAAGGGAATCATTTCTAGTCGATTATAGGCCACATCTCCCTGATTAATGTACCAACCAGCGATAAAAATCGAGGCTAAGATTATACTGGAATACAGCCATAAAATCCACCAGGGACGTTCTTCATTGGCACTTAAAAAAGTCCCTAAAGTCTGTAGGGAATCGTTAGCAACGATCGCATAAGCTGATAGAATAAAGCCAGCAATCATAAAAAAATTACTCATAGACAGTGGGAATTATAAATTATGAATTATGAATTATGAATTGTCAATTATGAATTATGAATTATGAATTAGGTAGAATAAATAAAAATAATCTCCTGACAACTGGCTCCCGAAAACGAAAACTTCCTACCTCCCTATTAATATAACCGCTATAACTCCTTAATTTTGCTTTAAAAAATCCCTCGCTAAATAGAAAGCAGCTAAACTACCAGAGACGGTAATTTCCTGGGGATTAATTTCCTGTAAAGGTCGAAGAATAACTTCAATTTCCTCGGTAACATCTAACTTTTGTTGACCGGTGGGGATAGCATTAAGAGCCAAAAAAATGTGAATTCTGTTAGTATCTTTAACGGGATTATCATACAAAACAGCCAGAGGTATTAGAGAATCACTTTGATAACCAGTTTCCTCCTCGAATTCCCGACGCGCTGCTGCAGTAATATTATCTTCACCCGCATCTACTGCTCCGGCAGGAAATTCTAATAAAATTTCCTTAACTCCGTGACGATATTGACGAACAAAAACTAATTGATTATCCCCGGTAACTGGAACAACTAACACAATTTCAGGACGAATATTAACAAAATAATCGTCGATAACTTGTCCAGAGGATAACTGCACCGCGTCTTGACGGACTTGACACCAACGATTATGAAAAACTAGCTCAGATTTAATAATTTGCCATTTTTTTAAATTAGTCATCGACAATCCTGTTATAATTGCAGTGAAATTACTAAACTTTTTTCGCAGATAATTATAAGTAAGTAGGTAGGTAGGCGTTAAAAATTATCAAATGCCCCCCTTATTAAGGGGGGAATAAGGGGGGATCGGCACCCCTCTTATCAAGGGGGACTAAGGAGGAATCGAACCTAAAATCCATTTTTAATTTAATTATAACCAGCTACTTAAGTGCTTCTAATTAAATTGCAGATAGATTTTGCTTTCGATTCCCCCTGCTATGGTTACTCGGCTCTCCTGTATCTATACAATAGACAAAACTTATCCGTTAGGTATTACCTTAATAAATTGAAAAAGTACGTTAAGCAACACATCTTACCACAAAAGCCAGCCTGATGGTGATTTCAGAGGACATAGTAAGACCAATGGCTTTTCAGAAAACGAGCTATTTCTAGAAATTGTGCTGATGCTGTTTCGTTAAGACAAAATTAGTTTGGCAAAAGCGAAAAGCTCCCCAGGACGCACCCTAGAAAATCTCAAAAAAAAAATCGACCCGCCGCTAGGCGGGAAAAAGAGAAAAATTGAAAAAAGGGTAAAAAGAAAATAAGGGTTACAGAGTCCTCCCAGCACCGCACACCACCCGAAAACCGTAGTTGACGATGTAGTCGCGGCGGTTGAAGTAGCGGTAAGCAGAACGGCAGTAAGAGGGAATGCTGTACCAAGAACCGCCCCGCAATATTTGATAATCATTATCATTTGTTAACCAAGCACTGCCATCCTTTGGCGCATTCTCATAGGTACTATGCCAATTGTCTTCGCACCACTCCCAAACATTGCCACTCATGTCATAGAGTCCCCAAGCATTGGGCTTTTTCTGGCCCACAGGATGAGTTGTATTCTGAGAATTTCCGTCATACCAAGCGTAATCTCCTAACTGATTGGCATCATCACCGAAATAAAAGCGAGTAGTGGTCCCCGCACGACAAGCATATTCCCATTCCGCTTCCGTCGGTAGGCGATAGGTTTTCCCGGTTATTTGACTCAATTTCTGACAAAAAGCTTGAGCATCGTTCCAACTAACATTTTCTACCGGATTTTGGGGATTGTTTTGAAACTTAGAGGGATTGGTTCCCATTACTGCTTCATATTGTGCCTGAGTGACTGGATATTTGCCAATCGCAAAACTGTTGACTTTAACTTGGTGTGGAGGCTTTTCAGAATCACTGTCAGGAGATCCCATGAGAAATTTACCTGCTGGTAAGCTCACCATCTCCAGTGTGACTCCGTTGGATATTTTTTCGGTAAATGGAGTAGGTGAAGCAATTAGGGGTATTGGTAATATAGTTTTTTTGACTGCTGCCGGTGCTGGTGGAGGTGACGGGGGAGAATTCCATCCCACAGGTTGTAAGGCATTTAAAACCTGTTGTGCTGTCCATCTTTGTTTTCTATCTTTTTGCAAACACCCTTCAATAATCTGTTTAAACTCTTTCGGTAAACTGGGGATTTGTAAATCACAATTCATCACCTTTGCCATTAACTGGTTAATATCATTATTGAACTTATAGGGAAGTTGATTAGTGGTCATTTCGATTAACATAATACCCAATGACCACAGATCCCAAGCTGAGGAAATATCCCCCCTAAAGGCTTCAGGAGGCATATAAATAATTGTACCGCTATTGTGGACGGTTTGAGTGTGGCTTTTGTTATTTAAAGTTCTAATTAAGCCAAAATCTGCTAACTTGTATTGTTGATTAACCTTGAGGATATTACCCGGTTTTAAATCTCGATGGACTTTATTTTATCCATGAAGATAATTTAAGCCCTGGGCGACTTGAGCAGTAATATTTTTAATCTCATCCGCTGACAAACTGCCTTTGGCAATGTGATTTTCTAGGCTACCCTGTGCCAATTCCATCACTAAATAAAGCATCTCTGTATTGAGAAAAGTAAATTCCCCCACCGCATAACTCTTAATTAAATTAGGATGTTCTAACTTTCTGGCATTTGTTAACTCAATTAATTTATCATCGCTACTTTCGGGGATAACTTTAATGGCAACTTCTTTGACCGATGTATTTCTGACCATTTCACTAGCATGAAATACACCACCAAAACTACCCGCACCGAGAAATTTATTAAGACGATAGGGGCCTATTTGTTGCCCTTCTAACATCTTCATCATTTGGTCTAGCATAATAATAACTCCTGAATTAGCCAATTTTTACGTTCTGTAACTATCCTATTAAGTGGGTGGTTTTAACGAAGGCAAGAGGCAAAAGCTTTATCGAAATGTGTAATTAATTTTGCTTAGGTACTTAATACTAAATCTGGCTATTAAATACTGATTATTTATTCCCTCGAGTAGAAAACGGGTTTCTCCGAGAAACTGGTTTTCTGTGCGTTACTCAAGGGATTTAGTATTAGTATGACTTGGGGTTCGGTTATCTCATTATATTAAAAAAGGTGGGCGATAAACCCACCAGAAAAATAATCAAAAAACCTTAACGATAATTAGGATTTTGGATATCTCTAAGACGCGCTTCGGGGCGTTTAAATCTGTCCATTTGTGCCTCAAAGAATTGACGATTTTTAAGTAAATGTTTGGGATTAGGATCGTCGAGGGGATAGAGTAAAGCAGTGCGTAGAGCTTGAATAACTGCCGAAGTAACATTATACATCGATCGCTGGAAACTAATACCCAATTGAATCAAAATATCATCTTCCCCCCGGCAGTTTTGTTGATAGTAATCAATCAGATATTGGGGTAAAAAATGATACATATCATCCATTAACAACGTCGGGGGAATTCCCGCAGTACCCACGGGGAAAACATCCGCGTAAAGAATACCATAGTGAAAGTCTTTTTGTTGGTCGGGAACCTGTTTTGCTTGGGCATTATAGGACTTTGTACCCCGGAAGGGAGCAGTACGATAAAAGACCGCTTCTACATAGGGTAAAGCCGCTTCATAAAGCCAAGTAAAAGCCTTTGATTTGGGGATAATTTCGTAGCATTGACCATCAATATAAACGTGATGATAAATTGGCCGGCCAGCGATGGCAAAAATGCCATTAACGAGGAAATTCATGGCATCGGGAACACCTTTAAACCCGCCTTCATCGTAGATATCAGACATCTCGAAAAACACCGGGGCCATCACTTCCCAGAATAGTCCTAAATTAGAGTAGTAGGACATCATCCGCACCTGTTCCAAAAACATATCGGGGAACAGGTCATAAAGTTTCATCATCACGGGGTTTTTCTTGAAATAGGCCTTAATAGCGCGGTCGGCATTTTGGCGATATTCTTCTGAATC
This sequence comes from Microcystis sp. LEGE 00066, assembly GCF_015207925.1. Classification (NCBI taxonomy): domain Bacteria; kingdom Bacillati; phylum Cyanobacteriota; class Cyanophyceae; order Chroococcales; family Microcystaceae; genus Microcystis; species Microcystis sp. LEGE 00066. The sequence continues at coordinate 6,314 of NZ_JADEVX010000024.1, forward strand.
AAGATAGGCATCAAATAAACCCCAACCCATATCGCGGCCATGCCATAACATGGCTTGCATACAAGCTTCGGCAAATTCCATATTAATACGGTCATGCCAGAGATGATGGATTAATCTGGGCATTTTTCGGGTTTTACCTTTATCCATGAATTCTAATAATTCAGGGTGAGCGGAACCCGTACCGCGCCAGATGCGTAAATCGGCATTATCGCCAGCGTAATGATTTTGTAGGTCTAGGTATTCTTGGGGCAGAAAATATTTAAAGAAGGGCAAAGGATCGAGGAAAACTCGTTCGGCAATATAGAGCAGATCTCGCCAATAAAAATCCATTGGTACGGCATAAGCTTTATAAATGCCGATAATTTGCATCAGATTTTCGGGAGTATCGGGCAACATGGAGCCACCCGCTTCTAAACGATGGATAATGTCGGCGAATTCGTGAGTAGAAGGGGGAATTTTGGCTTTGATTAATGTCCCAGTCATAGTTTTAGGTAAAGTAATTAGCAGCAGTTACAATAATTCGGAAACAGCGAGGGATAACTAACTATTACTCAAAAATTTACCCCGATTAAACCAGTTGGTTTTTGAGGACTTTTGCGAAGATTTTTTGAGGACAAAACTAGGTTTTGCTTCCCCCGATAAGCTGGCAACCATCGAGTTAGTGGTGGGTTCAATCCAACGGACTAAATAATTGGGTTGAATACCTAAAAAGACGATTAATACCATTAGGACAAAAGCGGGGATAGTTTCCGATTTCAGGACTTTGGGATAGTAGGCAAGTTTATTATCCAATTTACCAAAACAGGTGCGATTAAGCAGGATAACAAAGTAAACCGCCGTTAAACCGGAAGCAATGATACAGAGAACCGTCTGCACGGGAAAACGGGAAAAACTCCCCTGAAAAACGATAAATTCCGCCACAAATCCCACTAATCCGGGGATACCAGCGCTGGCCATACCGGCGAGAATTAATAGGGCGCTAACCAAGGGTAAACCGCGAATTGGGTTCATTAAACCGTTTAAAATATCTAAATCTCTAGTTCCGGCTTTGCGTTCGACGATGCCCACCAGATAGAATAAGAGGGCGAGAATGAGACCGTGGCTAATCATTTGCGCGACGGCACCAAGGACGCTTAAACCCGTGCCGGCGGCGGCTGCTACCAGTATATAGCCCATGTGACCGATCGAACTGTAGGCCACCATGCGTTTAATGTCTTTTTGGGCAATAGCGCTCAAGGCCCCGTAAATAACGCTAATAACGCCGACAATTGCCAGTCCGGGGGCGATTAAAGACCAAGTTTCTGGGAATAATTGCAGACCAAAGCGAACTAAGCCATAAGTACCGAGTTTAGCGAGGATACCACCTAGTAAAATTGCTGTAGCGGGGGAAGCTTCCGTATAGGCATCCGGTAGCCAAGTATGGAGAGGTACGAGGGGTATTTTGATGCCAAATCCCACTAACAGCAGAGTTAAGAGCAGTAATTGGGTTTTTTGGGAGAAATCGGCGGTGGAGAGGGAGGAATAGTCAAAAGTACCGCCGTTGAGGAAACCTATACCTAAAAATGCCGCTAGGACTAATAACCCGGAGACAGCGGTGTAGAGAAGGAATTTAATCGAAGCATAGCCACGTTTTTCGCCTCCCCAGATAGCAATCATCAGATAAAAGGGGATTAATTCTAGTTCATAGAAAACGATGAACAGCAGCAGGTTTTTGGCCATTAATGCTCCAGAAACCCCGGCGTTAATCAGGAGGATTAGGATGTAATAAAGTCGGGGACGCTCTAGTTTTTCTTCGGTACTATAGATAGCTATTCCTGTCAAGAAACAGTTTAAAATAATTAACGGTAAGGACAAACCATCGACTCCGAGGTTATAACTTAAACCGATTGGTTTTGCCCATTCGCGGTATTCAGAAAATTGAAAGCCACTGCTGGTTAAGTTATATTGAGTCAGCAGATATAAAGACCAAAGAAGGACGGCAGCAACAAAAAAGACAGTTATTTGACGTAATTTTGCTGGCGCAAATTTATCGGGGAAAAGACCGACGATAATTGCTCCAATTATTGGCAACCAAAGCAGGGTACTGAGCATATTGGTATCGATCAAATTTATAATGACTGGGATGAGAAAAGGATTAGCCAACCAACACGATGACTAATCGGGAATTGACTAAATTAAACTCACTTTGCCGGTATCGAGATCATAGTAGGCTCCGACAATTTTTAATTGTTTTTTATCTACTAAATCACCCATGACTGGGGATTTGCCTAATTTCTCTACTTGATAGACGACATTGGATTTAATGGCTCGCTCAAGTTTGTTAGAACCGGGTTGTTTTTCTGCCCGATCAACTCCCACCTGTAGTCCATCGATTAAACGACCGATTTGTCCGGGGAAACGACCGCCTTCAATGGTGGCTTTTACCGCTCCACAACGAGAATGGCCGAGGACAACAATTACCTTGGCTCCTAACACCAACGTGCCGAATTCAAGGCTACCAATTTCTTCGGAAGTGGCTAAATTTCCCGCTACCCGACAAACAAATAGATCTCCTAATCCTTGATCAAAAACGATTTCTGCCGGCACGCGAGAATCGGCACAGCCCAAAATTGCCGCAAAAGGGGCTTGACTTTCGGCCACTTCTGTGAGCCGAGTTTGATCGCGGTTAGGACTTTTTTTTCTTCGTTCCCAGAAACGTTGATTGCCTTCCATGAGCATAGTTAAGGCCTGGTCTGGGTTCAATCCTTGATTTTGAGCCGTTAGCCATGGCTGGGAATTAACGGCAGTTTGGGCGTTAGTTTTGGACAACTGAGAACCCAAAACAGAGGCGGCTAGACTGGTTCCCAAAAAACCACCCCCATAACGGATTAATTGGCGACGAGAGGTATTGAACATAGGTAATTGTTTCCATTAATCAGGACAAATCCTATTGTCAGGGCCGGGGATGCTAAAGAAAAGCCTAAGTTATCAAATCTTTAACTGAAAACTAGAGAAATTTGTGATAGTAGGGGCCAGCAGATGATAATACCGATCAAAGCGACCCCCAAAATAATCGACAGAAAGTAAAATTGGGTCTGGCCCGAGACGTTATATTTCAAACTCTGACCACCAAAAACCGTGGCTAATCCCACCAGATTAACGATGCCATCCACCAGAAAGGTATCAATCCAGTTAATAATTTGCGAGATTAGTCCGACGACAAAAACGATGGTAACTTTATACAATTGGGCGGTATAAAGGTCGTTGGCAAAGAAATCTTGAACGGCTTTCGGTTGAAAAACGATCGGTTTGGAGATATTTTCATTCAGATAAATATATGCTGCCGGAATTACGCCCCCAGCAGTGGAAAGCACCAAGAGAAAAGCCACTCCCAGATTTAAGTTACTTGGTAATAAATGCCATTGCGCTAATAAAATCGGCACATGAATGGCGAAACCCATGGTCATAGTCATGGGGATAACTAAGGGCCAAAGAGCTTCCGGAGAGCGCAGGGTCATTGGTTTGATTTTACCGCCAAAGAAAACGCAAAATTCTCTAGTGACACTAAAGGCAGTTAAGGCATTGACCAACAATAGCACCAATAACAGTAAACCACTGACTTCTGCGAGGCGATCGCCCATGCGGGCTAATGCCCAAAAACCACCAAAGGGAGGCAGTGCCACTAAACTAGCGGCGCCGACGAGATAACAAATGCCGGAAACGGGACGACGGGACCATAAACCCCCGTATTGGCTTAAATCTTGGCTGATATTATTCCAAACGATGTTACCCACCACCATGACTAACAGGGACATAGCGATCGCATAAGTAAAGAGTAAGACTAAAGCGGTTTCCGTTTGTCCGGTGGCCACAGCGATAAAAATCAGTCCCATGTAGGCACTGACGGAATAGGAAAGGGAGCGCTTGACATCGATCTGGGCGATCGCAATTAACCCCGCACCGATAGCGGTGACAGAGCCAACAACGATCATCACCTGTAAGGTTAAGGGCGATAATTGTAGCACCGGCTCTAATTTGACCAATAACCAAGCGCCAGTGGAAACGACGACGGTATTCCGCAGAATTGTCGCCGGCATCGGTCCTTCCATGGCCTCATCTAGCCATAAATGCAGGGGAAATTGAGCGCATTTGCCCATCGGACCGGCAATCAGGGCTAAACAGAGTAAATTAGCCACATTGGGGTTTAAATTGGCTGTAGCCGCCCATTCTGCCAATTGGTCAAAGTTCCAGGTTCCCGCCAGGGGTAAAAGGGCCACCACTCCCATCAACAGGATTAAATCGCCAATCCGTTTAGTCAGAAAAGCGTCCCTCGCCCCCGTTACCACCAGAGATTGATTGAACCAGAAACCAATTAGCAGATAAGTGCCGAGGGTGAGAACTTCTAGCACACAATAGCTGAAAAATAGCGAATTACAGATAACGAGGGCGCACATACCCCCTTCAAAGAGAGCGACGAGAGAATAAAACCTTGCCCAACCCCAATCCATTTCTAGATAGGCGATCGCATATACCTGGGCGGCGAGGTTTAAGCCGGTAATTAGCAGTAAAGCCCCGATATTAACGGCCGAAATCTGCACATCTAAAGATATGCTTAAATCTGCGGCATTTAGCCAATTAAATGCTATAGATTGGGGCGGACGGCCCCAAACGGCAATCAAAGCAAAAAGACTATGCAAAAAAGCCCAGCAGGTCATGATCAAGTTCAGATAACCGGCCGGTCGCGGGCCGGTTTGCCGGATAATACCGGGAGACCAGGGTAGAGCGAGAAGTGCGCCCGCAAGGGCATAAAGAGGTACCAACCAGATAGTCTGGCTGAAGGACTCGAACATATAAACACCTCAAGAAGAAAAATGATCCTGAATTAAAGTTTAAGGTTTAATGGGTCACTAATAGGCTGTGACCATTTTTTAACGGGGCATGAATCGGGATGGCTTGACTAGCTTCCAGCAGGTATTTTAAAAAAGCATCGGCAATCACGGAAAGTTGTTTTCCGGCCAGATAACAAACGTACCAATTGCGCTGAATCGGAAACTGTTCCACGTCGAGGATGGCCAATTCGCCGTTTTCCCCTTCCGAGATGAGAGTGTGCTTAGATAGTACCGATAGTCCCAAACCGCCAGAAATAGCCTGTTTGATGGCCTCGTTACTGCCTAATTCCAAACGCACCTTTACCTTAATATCGTGGAGATTAAATAATTTTTGTACCGCTTGCCGGGTTCCAGATCCCGATTCGCGCATAATAAAAGGTTGCTGGTTGAGGCACTCAAGGGGGAGATTTTTCTGTCCCACCAATGGATGATCCCGTCGCGCCACCACCACTAGAGGATTTTCCAGAAAAGACTGAGAACAAAGTTCCACTTCTTCCGGCGGTTGACTGAGAATATAGAGGTCATCCTCGTTATTTAACATTCGCTCTTGCAGTTTCTGGTGATTAGTCACCTGTAGAGCGATGTCGATACCGGGATACTGTTGACAAAATGCCCCCAGTAATCGCGGCACAAAGTATTTAGCGGTAGTAATTACGCCTAAAGTCAGTTTTCCCTGTCTAGTTCCCTTAATATCGGCCACTTTCATCTGAAAGTTGTCCAATTTATTAAAAATCTCTTGACAGGTGAACAGTAATTCCTGACCCGCTTCGGTTAAAAATAAACGTTTGCCAATTTGCTCGAATAGCGGTAAACCCACAGCTTTTGTGAGTTGTTTGACTTGGGTTGAGACGGTAGGTTGAGTGATAAATAACTCCTCGGCCGCCTTGGTGAAGCTACTATGTCGTGCGGTAGCCTCGAAAACCCTTAACTGGTGCAGGGTTGCCTGTATCAAGTTCTTATCTCCTCCTCAATAATAACTATTTGTCACCATCAATCCTAACGCTTTTATAGATTATAGTCAATTAACTTTTTGATAAATATAGACTCTACTAGATATAACCGCCGCTTAAGACCTTTTGTAGCTATCAGCTTTTTTCCCAGTCTCCTTTTTCAGCTTCTTGTCACCCCTTGAGGTTGTCGCCAGCATTTACTCGGGGTGAGGTGATGGGCAGGATCAATGATCGCGGCGGCAAGATAAACTAGGGGATAACCAGACCCTAACCAGCGATCGCGAAATTGCCGAGCTTCTTCAACGGCGAGGGCGAAGAAAACGTCAAATTGTCGGACTTTGTGGAATAATTATTGGAAGTGAACAATTGGACTTTTTGGCAGCAATGATTATAGTAATCGTAGAGATAATCGAGATTAAGCAGCGAGTCTAAACAGGTTTTGAATCTTTTGGGACGGTTATAGGTGGGGATAATAATTGAAAAGTTTGTCAGAGTTTTTCTGGAGTTTTGAATCGGACTTTTTTAGTAAGCTTTAAGCATTTCTTTTATGCTTTAATAATAAAAAAACTTGGCAAACTTAATCCATAATTGATGACGAACGAACTTCGGTAAAATCCGTTTACCTAAGCTAATACTAACCTCGGCAAAATTACGGCGAAGTTTAGCAAAGATAGCTCTTTTTTTATGAGTATGATACTGTCCTTTTAGATTTCTATCCCCATCATATTCAATAAAATCTAACAGGGCATTTCTACTATTCACCTCATTGAGAGATTCTGTCTGAAAACAACAGATATTTTGAGGATATTTTTCAATTAACTTTTCAATTTTTTCATAGTACATATCCCAATATAATCCCACAGCTTTAGCCTTATCAGACTCGTTAAATTTAGGAAAAGAAGCATCCCAAACTTCATTTTTTTTCCAGGTTTTTCCATTATGTTCATACCAGGGATTATGGTCTTGAGTCCATTGCAAATAACTGTGAATTACCGCTTCTCTTTCTCGTTTCAGGCAAATAAATTTGCTGCGAGGAAATTTTTCAATTAAGAAAGCAACATAGGGAAGAAAATACATCCCAATGTCGCCAAAATATTGGTTTGAATCTGAAAGTTTATCTAGATTTTCTATCCATTTCCAAACATTTTCATGATCATTATACCATTTCAAGGGATGGGCTTGGTAATTAATTGCTCCTTCATGGAGAACTTTAATTCCAGGTTGATTATTTAAAAAATAAGATAAAGAAAGCGATCCACATCTCCCCGTTCCTAAACCAATAATTAATGTTTTACTCATTTTTATTAATCCTTTTTACTTCTGGCTCTGGTGGTTGTTGCTAATATATTTTACAATAAATATCTGCCAGTCATTGACAAGATGACGCAAATATCGCCAAATTTCTCGGTTAAATCTTCCTGTAATATGGAAAAATCCTAGAGGATTTTCTATGATAGTAATCATTGATTTACCCAGATAGATCACAGTTGAATCATAAGCTTGTAATCGCCAAGATAGTTTGATAACATCATAATAGGTATAAAATTTATTTGTTTGGTAATGTTTAGCCAATAACCTAGTAGGTAATTTTTGCCTAACAGCCGGATCCGTAAAAATAATTTCTCTAGCTTTGTCCCAATTTTTCACCAGTTCAGAAATTGGTATTTTTGTTTTATTAGTCTGATGACGACGAATTTCAATAATGGGATCTTCGCCGATAAATACAAAAAGACCTTTAGCAGCTAACCGACACCAGAATAACCAATCTTCGCCAATGGTTAAATGAGTTAAAAAGTCTTCTGAAGTTAAAAAACTTCGTCTAATACAAACTGCTCCCATAGAAAATATACCTCGTTCAATAATGCGAGTAAACAGATCAATTGGAGTTAGTTCTTCCACAATGGAATTAGGTTGAAATATCCTATTATTATTTAGATCAACTTCGACAATATTTCCATAGGAAGCAACAGCTTCTGTCCAGGATTCTAAAGCTAAGTATAATCTTTCTAAGGCATTAGGTTTAGGGCGATCGTCTGCATCTAAAAAATAAATATATTTTCCTTGAGAATGTATAAATCCTCGGTGTCTTGCTAATGCAGAACCACTATTTTCTTGCACGATAAATTTAATTCTGTTATCTTTTAGTATCAATTCTTCAATGATAGCTTGAGTATTATCGGTTGAACCATCATTGACAATAATCATTTCCCAGCGACTAAAGGATTGTTTTATAATGCTATTAATCGCCTCTTCAATGTATAGTTCGCTATTATAAGCTGGAATAATTACAGAGACTTCTTTTTCTTGCATAAAAATTACCAATCATAATTATAAAACAATGGTGATTTAGATAAATAGGTGGGTGGAATTAAATATAAAATGAACGTAGGTTGGGTTGAAGCATAAAACCCAACGCCCGATTATGTTACGCTACCGCTAACCCATCCTACAAATAATTGTGCCTACCTACTTAAATCACCAAATATGATACCATTGTAAGTAGGTAGATGTTAAAAACTTTCAGATACCCCCCTGATTAAGGGGGGATTAAGGGGGGATCGAACCCAAAATCTATCTTCAATTTAATCATAACTAGCTACTTAACCGTATAAAACAATATCCCCCCGATCAAAAATGAAAGCTCAAGAAGTACAACCAACACATCTAAATAATTATTATCCTATGGGTGACTTATTATCCCTCAAAGGTTGGCTCGATTTAGTCATAAGTTTAGGAAGAAAAACTTTCCCTAAATTTCTCCGCCATTGGTTGTGGGAGAAAATGGGCAGACAATTGTATTATCATTCCTTAAAAAAAAACATCCACCAGCAAGAATATTATGGTAATCCTCTCAATATTGTTCAAGGGATTAATTGGATTAAATGGAGATTTACTAAAATCACCACAAGCGATATTCAAGAGATAACTGAAAAACCAATTTTTATATTTTCTGCTGGTATGCGTTCTGGTTCAACTTGGATTCAGCGATTGATGATGAGTTCATCAGAAACTATCATTTGGGGCGAACCCTACGCTCGTTCATTTATTATTCAGAATATGGCTAAACAAATCGAGCCATTTTCCCAAGATTTTCCCAAAAAAGACTTCATATATCGTCAAAAATTTGAAGATATTAGTAATCAATGGGTTGCTAATTTGTATCCAGATTTAAGTTTTTTTCAACAAGCTCATCGTCTTTTTTTTATTAATCTTTTTGCTATCCCTGCTAGGCAAAAAGGCGCAAAACGTTGGGGCATAAAAGAAGTCCGATTAACGGGAGACCATGCAGTTTACTTACAATGGCTGTTTCCTGAATCAAAATTTATTTTTTTAATAAGAAATCCCTATCATTCCTATCAATCTTATAAAATTTTTACCTATCTTGATCAACAACAGATGACTACTGAAAACTTTGGATATATTTGGAGAAACTTAAGCGAAAGCTATGTTTTGTATCATGAAAAACTGAATGCTAAACTCTTAAAATATGAAGATGTAGTTAAGGGAAATTTTGAGTTAAAAGAACTAGCATCTTATTTAGAAATCGACTTAAAAGATCCCAATCAATTAATAAAAATTGCTAATAAAGATGATTTACCTAAAATTGATCAATTTACAAAAATCACTCTAGATGAAATTAACATTCTTAAAAATATTGTTAATCCCCTAGCGGAACAACTGGGATATTATCCCGAAGATTAGTTCTAATTAGTAGCTAAACATGAAAAATCAAAATTTAGTTTCAGTCATAATTATTTTTTGGAACGAAGAAAAATTTATTACCGAAGCCATCGCTAGTGTTTTTGCTCAGAATTACGAACATTGGGAACTTTTATTAGTTGATGATGGCTCAACAGATAATAGTAGCGATATTGCCTTAAATTATGCTCGGAAAAATCATCACAAAGTCTATTATATTGAACATCCCCATCATGAAAATTGCGGTATGAGTGCGTCTCGTAATTTAGGAATTGAACAGGCTAAGGGTGAGTTTATTGCTTTTTTAGATGCGGATGATATTTGGCTACCTCATAAATTAACAGAGCAACTTGCTATTTTTGCATCTTATCCAGAAGTAGCAATGGTTTATGGGTGGGTGCAATTTTGGCATAGTTGGACGGGAAAAATAGAAGATATAAATCGAGATTATTTTGTATCTTTAGGAATAGAATCAAATACTATTATTTACCCTCCTAATTTATTACCTATTTTATGGAAACAAGGAAAACAAAAACCTGTTCCCAGTAATGTTATGCTACGCCGTGAAGTATTAATTCAAGTAGGAAAATCTGCAGCACAGTTTCGGGGTTGGGCTGAAGATACGGTGCTTTTTACAAAAATTGGTTTAAATTTCCCAATTTATGTTTCTCAAAGTTGCTGGATTAAACATCGAGAAAAGCCAAGTGATGCTCATTTTATCGCTATAAAATATCATCAAAGGTATTTAGAAAATCAGGCTTATTTGGACTGGACAGAACAATATTTTATTGCTCAAGGGATAAGTAATAGTCAGATTTGGAAAGAATTTAAAAAGGTCAGATTTTTGTATGATAATTATTTTTTACATTATTTATTTGAAGGGTATTTCAGAGATTTAGTTATGAATATCTGTAGAAAAACTTTACCTAAAGTGATTAGAGATTGGCTATGGATACACATAGGCAAAAACGCTAAGTAATATACCTACTTTTGTTCTGTACAGAATGACAACTAATAATTTTGGCCAAGGTTTTAGCCCCTTCTTTCCAAGTAGGAATATTTTGATGATTTTGATTAACAAAAGATTGACTTAAACCTGTTAAAATTCCTTGTCTAATACCTAATTCTGTTGGCTGAATATAGATAACATCAGAGCCACCTGCTTCTCTTAATTCAGGAATATCAGTTGTCACCACTTTGGTCCCACAAGCTCTCGCTTCTAATACAGGTATGCCAAATCCTTCATGAATAGAAGGAAAAACAAATAAATCAGCACCACTATAAAGGGCGGGTAATTGCTCATCTGGAACGTAACCAAGAACAATTATGTCATTGTTTCCTTCATTGGTAATTAAGGCTTCTATCCCTTCATATTTCCACCCTTTTTTTCCGACTAAAACCAATTTATGCTCAGGGATTAAACCATCTTTTTTAATGTTGACAAAAGTTTTTACTAATAATTCGACATTTTTTCTGGGTTCCCAAGTGGCTACATTCAGAAGATAGGGGCTAATAATCTGGTGTTTTTTCAATTCGCTCTTGACTTCGTTTATTGGTAAAGGTTTAAATATATCACTAACCCCGGGTTGAATAATAATAGAATTACGAACGGCATACTTGAATAGTTGCCGTTCGGTTTCTTGAGAGTTTGTAATTATGGTATTGGCTCGTTTTACATCATTTTTAAGAAATAGGTAAAAACCTTGAGTATGAAACCAATCCATACCTGTGGGATCTATGTCAAACCAAAAATCATGAACAGTCAGAATTGTTTTAGTTGATTGATCAAGATAGGGTAGAAAAAAATAGGTTCCCCAGAAGATATCTAACTGATCTTTTCTACAAATCCAACTACCAATAATTTTTAACCACAATATTGGTGAGACTGCTAATATTTTTCCCTGAGTCCTTAGTTTCCATCGAGGAGAGATAACGGGCATTTCTATTGGTAATGGACTATAAACAAAGAAATTAGCATTTGGTAAATATTTGTCTAGTTCACGACAAATCTCAAAAGCATAACGAGCATGACCCCGTTTCTGACCTGATAAAAAACTACCATCTATACCTATTTTAATCTGAGAATTCTGGTTCATTTTTTTAGTTCTAGCAATTTATCGAGCTAAATATTTTGTCTTTAAAAATCCCCAAATATTGGCTAATTGTGAGATTAACAACAAGCCAAAAAGAAATATTTTTGATCGTTGCTCACATTTTTTTGAAAATGGATAAGTTAGTAGTTGAAAGTAAAAGCTTAATGGCTCAAATTTTAGGGCTGTTTGATGGCGGTGAGAACGAATTTGATGAAAATAAAATGCAGCACAACCATAGTTAAAATGTTGTTGCCAAAATCTCCGTAAACTGAGATCATGACCATGGTAAATTATCGCTTGGGGAAGATAATGTAAAGAATATCCAGCAAATAGCCAGCGATCGCAAAACTCCCGATCTTCTCCGAAACGAAAATAAATATTCAATTGTCCTACCCTGTTAAACAATTCCGTCGAAAGAGCAAAATTATTAGTAGTAAAAAAACGAGTTTGCACAAAGTTACTATTGTAATAATCATAGAGATAATCAAACAGTACTTGACTAGCAGTGGAATAGGGATTATCTGGCAGGGCGTTGATTATTTTTCCGCCTAAGAGGGCATTTGGTGTCTCTAAGAAGCCTTTTTCGAGGGATTGGAGCCATTTTGAGTCGAGGGTACAGTCATCATCGGTAAAGGCTAAATATTCACCTTTGGCCCTGTTAGCACCGGTATTTCTGGCTTTGGCTGGTCCAGCATTTTCTTGGCGAATGAGAGTTAAATTTAATTGGTTTTGGTAGGGTTTAATCAGGGTATCAAGGGGTTGATTACTGCCATCATCGACGATAATAATTTCAAAGTTATCTGGGGGATAATCTAGATTTAGGAGAGAGTCTAGACAAGTTTTGAGTCTTTCGGGACGGTTATAGGTGGGAATAATAATGGAAAAGGTGATTAGTTTTTCTGTCATCATAAACCTGAAATAATTAGGTTATTTATGGCTAGTTTTAGGAGATTCTCTTAAGAGACTAAACATCGTAAAAAGTTGTGAAAATAATCGAGGAAAAGCGAAGCGTAGGTAGGCAGTATAGATGGTGATGCCGATAAGGGAACAAATTATTAAACGACCTTGAGGTTCTAGCCAAGGGGTGAGCAATTGTTGACTGATGAAAATCGTTAAACCCATTATAACTGTGCCAGTGATGGCAGGGATAAATTGAGATAGATAGGTTTTCCAAGAAAGGGAAATTAATTGACTTAATAACCATTGTCCGAGGGGAAAAACTAGATAATCACTGAGGACATAAGCTCTAGCTACGGCCACAATTCCCCACTGGACAGCGATGAGGCAAGCGATAATATTTAAAGTAGCGTTGAGAAGACCTAATTTAAACTGTAACACGGGTTGACCGAGGGCGACAAACGCAGACCTTTGAAAAACAGTGATAGCCCGAAGTATTCCCACAAGGGGGATAATTTGGAGAATAGGAATAGCGTCAGTCCATTTTTGACCGAACAAACTAATTACTAATTCTGGACTGAGAATCATGAAGGCAAAGAAGACGGGAAAGGCAATTAAGCTAGTAAATTGAGTGACTCGATAAAATGCCTCGATCAATTTTTGAGAGTTGTCTTGTAAACGAGAAAAAGTGGGTAAAGCAACTTGACTTAAAGTTCCTATCAGCAATTGACTCATTACTTCTAAAATCCGATGGGAAATCCCATAATAGCCTAGGGCAGCTTCTCCTAGAAAATAACCGATGAGTAGATTATCGGTTCGCTGATTAAAAAATTCAACTAACTTATATCCTAAAACATTGATACTAAAATGCAGTACTGACCTTAAAGTTGCCAGAGAAAATTCCAATTTTGGTCGCCAATTACTGGCTGTCCAGAGAACAATAACTCCCGTCAGTTCGTAGGTTAATTGTTGTCCGACTAAACTCCAAACTCCTGCCTCTAAAAGTGCCATTCCTACGCCCACGATACCAGCAATGATAATTCCTACTAAAGAGCGAATTGCCATGATCTTAAACTTAAAATATCGCCTTAATAAAGCTACTTGAGTTTGACTGAAAGCATTAATAACAAAAACTAAGGAAAGAACTTGGAGAATAGGAATTAAAAATGGTTGCTGAAAAATTTTAGATATGAGAATAGCAGAAGTAAAAGTGATAGTTGTTAAAAAAAACCAGTCAATAATTGTGTCCAAAAAACTGTATTTATCTCTCTCGATTCTAAATCCTGTTTTTGGATCAATACTTGAGCAAACCCTTGATTTAAGAAAATCTGCATGAAGTTAATTAGTACATTAGACAATGATACCAAGCCAAAAGCTTCTGGAGTTAATAAACGAGCGAGAATTAGAAATATTATCAATGAACCTGCTTGGCTGCCCCAGTTTTGCAGTCCTGACCACAAAACACCTTGAATTGTTTTATTTTTAATGCTCATCTTTTAGGATATTTTAATTTCAGCTTTCATTATAGATCAAAATTTTGCTACAATCAGAAAACAACCATCTATTAAAATCAAAAGACAATGGTTAGTTATCTTGATATTGACGAAGATATTCTTTTCCCGGATAGCGATGGTCAACCGATGGCAGATAATACCGAACAATACGAGTGGATTGTCAAAATTAAGGAGAATTTAGAGATTATCTTTGCCGATGACCCTCAGGTGTTTATTGCCGGAGATTTACTATGGTATCCTCTGCGTTCTACTTTGGTTTCACCGGTTGCTCCTGATGTGATGGTAGTTTTTGGCCGTCCCAAAGGACGGAGGGGTTCCTATCGTCAATGGCAGGAAGAAAATATCGCTCCTCAAGTGGTTTTTGAAATTCTATCACCTAAGAATACAAAAGCAGAAATGAGTCGAAAATTAGAGTTTTATGACACATATAGTGTAGAAGAATACTATTTATATAACCCGATGCGCTGTCGTTTACAAGGTTGGCAAAGACAGGGAGAACATTTAAGGGAAATTATCCCCATAAATGACTGGATAAGTCCCCGTTTAGGTGTGCGTTTTATCTGGGATAAATCTAGTTTAGAATTGTATCGTCCTGATGGAGAGAAATTTTTAACAACTGTTGAGTTAGAGTCTCAAATGCGTCAAGAAAAGAAACGCGCCGATAAAGAAAAGAAACGCGCCGATAAAGAAAAGAAACGCGCTGATCGACTAGCGGAACGCTTACAGGCGTTAGGATTAAGTTTAGAAGAAGAATGAGTGATTAAAAAGGTGATTTTAGACCCTGGGATTAAGGCGATTACATCGGGAGCAAGTCAGTTTTGTCAGAACATAAATACTATTCAATAGCTAAAGACTGTTATTTAGGTAAGCACAGCGGTGTTTAAGCACTTGAGGGATATTTTCTTCATTCCACTGGGCTCCAGAAATTTTCAGTCGTCGGTCAATCTGTTTAACCGTGGATTCAACGGCTCCCGAAGCAATAGAGCAAATCTCTTCTTGTTGATAGTAATTATAATTAACAATTCCATGACGATGAATCTCTAAATAACGACAGAAATTTTCAGCTCGTTCGTTTTTTAAAGGAGAGATTAATGCTATTGTTTCCTCAATTTTACCCTGCCATAATAAACTTTCTGCTTTTTTCAATCTCTTCACTGAACCGCCGACTTTATGAAGATTTTCTACCAAATGAAACCAGTCAAGTATTTCTCTTTTTTCTCCTGGACAATCCCAGTTTTTGACAATTTTCCAAATACCGGGATGTCCGTCTCCCAAACAGGTAAGGGGGTCAGATAAAGGTTGTTGATTAACCCAATATATTAACGATTCATTCTCTCCAAACCAAGCTTTTCTTAGGAAAGTATCAACACAGATTGCTTTATAATCTTTCCAGATACAAGCCTCTCCCTTAGTTTCGGTTCTTAAGCGCACTTTTCCTCCATCTAGACTAATTTCTTGAACGGGGTTTCCTGATTCTTCTTCGGCAAATTGGTGGCGATGGACTAATCGTTGTTGAGTCCTAGCCGAGACCTTTATCCCTGTATAAAATTGAATATCTCTGGCGGCATTTTCATAAGAAACATTGGCACTAGCTCTTAAACAACAGCGTTCTAAGTAAGGAATAATTTGGTTATTACGAGGAATATTTAAACGGATTGCTTGTTTTTCTGTCAGGCATAATTCTCCGATGATGCTTTTTATTTTTCTCGGTCTCCCGGCTTGAGTTCCTGTGGTTTTTGTGACAAAAAAAATCCTAGTTTCGGAGTTATATATTTTAAGGTTTGTTCTCTTATTGTCGTCTCTATTCCCTCTAAAGTTTGGATTTTTTCAGCCTCAGCTTCCTGATGAAGAATCTTGGCTATCGCTTGAATATGTTGGTTAAGTTCTTGTTGTTGCTCTGGAGTCATTTTTGTCTTTTCCCCACTCTTTTCTCTATCCCATGCCCAATTGATGCTTTTGTCAAGTAGTTTATTTGTTCTTCAGCTTTGACTTGCTCCCGCACTAGAGTGACGCAGGAGGACTAATTAATCAGCGAACTCTGGCAAGAAAAAGAAACTTGACAAAAGCAATCAATAGATGTTTGAATGGGAGCAGTCACCACAAACCAAATCTAATCTCAAGATGCCATACTCCTTCAAAACTTCCTAAAAATACTTAATCTTTTGGAGAATGAGCAGACTTGAGTGAGAGAGGTCTATAAAGCAGAGCTTTAGAGCTTAAACATCTGATGAGTTAGGCCACTAAAGGGAAATTTCACTGGTAAATCAGCGTTTTTTACCCCAAACAATCACTTTTCCGAGATTAGGAAAAATATCGGTATTATTTTTACCGAAGACACTTCGCTCATTTACTATTAGGGGTCGGAAAAAACCATCTTCATCCTTCTCGAAACCGACTTTACCTATTGGCTCTGGTGGTGTTTGCCGTTGGAAAACTTGAAAATCCATGATTAACACACTTATGAAACCTAAATCTTTTAGTCAAGCCCAAAGAGACTTGATTAACCAAGAAAATCCTGCCCATCACTATGCCCTGATATCCGTCCACGGAGATCCGACCGCTGAAATTGGCCAAGAAGGGGCTGGAGGTCAAAATATTTATGTGCGCGAATTGGGATTAGGACTTGCCCAAAGGGGATGTCAAGTGGATATGTTCACACGCAGAGAAAATCCAAATCAACCTGAAATTGAAGAATTGGCCCCAGGTTGCCGGACAATCCGGCTAACGGCAGGTCCAAGGGAATTCATCCCCAGAACTGAGTTATTCAAATACCTGCCAGCCTTCGTGGCGGCTTGGTTGGACTTCCAAAGTCGTTCCCAGTGTTCCTATCGCCTTATCCACAGTAACTACTGGCTATCTGGTTGGGTCGGCTTGCAGCTAAAATTTCATCTGGGACTACCACAAGTTCACACCTATCATTCCCTTGCTGCAATCAAGTATCGCGACCTGAAAAACCCCCCCTCCATCGCTGCCATCCGGCATGGGGTGGAGTGGGCTTGTTTAGAGCAGTGTGATTGTGTGGTAGCTACCAGTCCCCAAGAGGCAGAAAATCTGCGTCAGTTATTGTCGGCTCAAGGCAGAATCGAGACAGTTCCCTGTGGTATTAATGCCGCTCATTTCGGTTCGGTCAGCCCAGAAATTGCCCGCCAAAAATTAAACATCGACCCAGAGATGCCAGTCATTCTCTATGTGGGTCGTTTCGACCCTCGCAAAGGCATCGAAACCTTGGTCAATGCCTGCGCTCGATTACCTGCTCCTTGGCTGCTGTACTTGGTAGGAGGTAGCCGGTCTGGAGGCAGTGATTGCCAAGAACAGCAACGCATCCGTTTCCTAGTCAAAACTCTCGGTTTAGAATCAAGGATTATCTTTACCGGTCGGGTTTCCCAAACCGACTTACCCAGCTACTACGCCGCTACCGATGTTTGTGTCGTGCCTAGCTACTATGAGCCTTTCGGGTTAGTGGCCATCGAAGCCATGGCGGCGGGAACGCCGGTGGTTGCCAGTGACGTAGGCGGTCTCCGACATACGGTCGTCCATAATCGCACGGGTCTGCTCGTTCCCCCGCGCAATGCCGAAGCTCTAGCAACAGCTCTAGGGGAACTACTGGCCCGGCCAGAGAAGCGGCAGTCCATGGGTCGCTTGGGGCGTGAGTGGGTCGAGTCCCGTTTTAGTAGTGGGGCGGTAGCCAGACAAATCCTCTCCCTTTATCAATCCCTGACCCTGGAAAAATCCGCCCCAGAAGGTGTTCTGCCGACGCAAAGTTTAATTACAGCTTTACAAAAGCGAATACAGCAAGAGCTAGGATTAAAAAAGGGCAACAAAGAGAGTGAATTGAGGCATCTCGCCGCCATGGAAAAGTTGATCCAAGTTCTCCAAGAAGGGGTGAAGGTGTCCAGGGAGCAACTCTATAATTTTTGAGGGAGCGGTATCTGCCCACTGAAATCCTTATACCAAATTTCTAAATCCATGACAGACATCCACGCTCGAATGCTTGCCAAGCCTGCATTCGTTGTGACGCGAATAAAGAAAAATGGTATTACCAGTTCGCCAACCCCAAACTAGCAATTTTTTAAGGAGTCACCATGGCTGAATTGATTGAAGCCATCGCTAACAGCAATGAGAAAAAAGATCTACAGCAATTTCTGCACCAACTCAGACAACTGGAAAAACCTTACCTACTTAGAAATGATCTTCTTACAGCCTTTGCCGACTACTGCCAACGTCTAGATAAACCCGCATCGTTTCGGCAATCCTCCCTTCTAGCTAAACTGATCTACTATACCCAAGAAACCATCCTAGAAAGCGAGAGTTTTTGTCTGGTGGTGCGACCCCAGATTGCTCTCTCCCAAGCCTTTCGCCTGACGGATGACCTCACCTGTGAACCGATAAGCGTACAGGAGCTGCTGGACTTGCGTGATCGCCTAGTCCACCGATCCCATCCAGAGGAGGGAGACTTGCTAGAGTTGGATTTCCGTCCCTTCTATGACTACTCTCCCATCATTCGGGACGCGAAAAATATCGGCAAGGGGGTGCAGTTCTTGAACCGGTTCCTATCTAGTCGGCTTTTTCAAGCCGAACAAACAGGGGAACAATGGCTCCAATCAGCCTTTCAATTCTTGAGAATGCACCAATACAATGGTATTACCCTGCTGATTAATGATCGCATTGGCAATCAACGGCAACTATCCCAACAGGTTAAGGCAGCCCTAGACTTTTTGGAAAGCTATCCCAGCGAAGAACCCTACAGTAACTTACGTTTTGAACTTCAGTCCCTAGGGTTCGAGCCGGGGTGGGGAAATACGGCCAGTAGAATGCGAGAAAGCCTAGAACTACTCGATGGATTAATCGATGCCCCCGACCACCAATCCCTAGAAGCTTTTCTCTCTCGTATTCCTATGCTTTTCCGTATTGTTCTGGTGTCCGTCCACGGTTGGTTCGGACAGGAGGGGGTATTGGGAAGGCCAGATACCGGCGGTCAGGTGGTTTACGTCCTTGACCAAGCCCGCAGCTTGGAGCAACAATTGCGAGAAGATATCTTTTTGGCGGGATTGGAGGGCTTAGGCATCGAGCCGAAGATTATTATTCTGACCCGATTACTCCCTAACAGTGAGGGGACTCGCTGCGACCAAAGACTAGAAAAGGTCTACGGTACGGATAATGCCTGCATCCTGCGGGTTCCCTTCCGGGAATTTAATCCCAAACTCACCCAAAACTGGATTTCTCGCTTTGAAATCTGGCCCTATTTAGAAACCTTCGCCCTTGATGCTGAAAGAGAAATATTAGCGGAATTTCAGGGGCGACCGGATCTGATCATCGGTAACTATTCCGACGGCAATCTCGTGGCCTTTCTCCTGGCCCGCAAATTGAAGGTGACCCAGTGTAATATTGCCCACGCCCTAGAAAAGTCGAAATATTTATTCAGTAACCTCTACTGGCAGGACTTAGAGGAACAATATCATTTTTCCCTGCAATTTACGGCGGATTTAATTTCTATGAATGCCGCTAACTTTATTATCAGTAGCACCTATCAGGAGATCGTGGGAACCAGCGATAGCGTCGGTCAGTACGAATCCTATCAGTGTTTTACTATGCCTGAACTGTACCATGTGGTCAGTGGCATCGAGCTATTTAGTCCCAAGTTCAATGTCGTCCCCCCAGGGGTGAATGAAAGTTACTTTTTCCCCTATACCAACCGGGAAGAACGTCTGCTGGGAGAAGGGGAGCGTCTGGAAGAACTGCTTTTTACCCTAGAAGCTCCCAGACGGGTATTCGGTCATCTGGACAACCCCGACAAGCGCCCGCTTTTTTCCCTTGCCAGACTCGACCGAATCAAAAACCTGACGGGATTGGCGGAGTGTTTTGGCAAAAGCGAGGCACTTCAGGAACAGTGCAACCTGATTTTAGTGGCGGGCAAGTTGCGAGCCGAAGATAGTACGGATCGGGAGGAAATTAGCGAAATTCAAAAACTGTACCACCTCATCGATCAGTACAACCTAGAGGGCAAAATTCGCTGGTTGGGAATAATGTTGCCGAAAGCTGATGCTGGGGAAATCTATCGTATTATTGCCGATCGCCAGGGTATCTTCGTCCAACCCGCCCTATTTGAAGCCTTTGGTTTAACGGTTTTGGAGGCAATGATCACGGGACTGCCGATTTTCGCCACCGAATTCGGGGGGCCGAGGGAAATCATTCAACACGGGGCTAACGGTTTTCTGATTAATCCCACTCATCCAGAAGAAACCGCCACTATGATTCTCGATTTTCTGGCTAAATGCCGGCAAGATCCCGATTACTGGCGGGAAATTTCTGAACAGGCGATCCAAAGGGTCTACAGCCACTATACTTGGAAAATCCACACCACGCGTCTACTCTCCCTTGCCCGCATCTACGGCTTTTGGAATCATACTTCCCAAGAAAATCGCGAGGAACTATTGCGCTATATCGAAACTCTGTTCTATCTCCTCTTTAAACCCAGGGCGCAACATCTGCTAGAAATCCACGGACAAAGATAAACAACCATGAGTAAATTTCTGCTGATTACCGATCTAGATAATACTCTAGTGGGCGATAGTCTGGCTACGGAAGGCCTCAATCGATCCTTAATGGCTCAACGGCAGCAATTTTATCTCGTTTATGCTACGGGACGCTCTTACCTTTCTGCCCGTCACCTGCAACAGCAAGCGCAACTTTTAGAACCGGACTACTGGATTACCTCCGTCGGCAGCGAAATCTATTATCGGGGTGAAGTTGATCCCCAATGGGCCCAACACCTCTGTCAAGATTGGGACCGGGAGGCGGTTGCAGCAATCGCCCAGCAGTTGCCATTCTTGTTGCGCCAGCCCGATAGCGAACAAAATCGCTGGAAAGTCAGCTTTCGGCTAGAGGAAAGGGCGGGTATCGGCAGCCTAGAACGGTTAGAAAGACGATTACAGCAAGCTCGACTAAATGCCCAGATTATTTTTAGCAGTGGACGAGATGTGGATCTGCTGCCCAAACAGGGTAACAAAGGACAAGCGGCCACCTATCTGCGTCAGTACCTAGGTGTTCCCCCAGAGGACACCCTCGTTTGCGGCGACTCTGGCAATGACATCAGTTTGTTCCAACAGCCAGCTAGAGGGGTAATCGTCGGAAACGCCCAGCCGGAACTCCTCCAGTGGTATTACCAAGACAATCGTCCTTGGCATTATCTGGCAAAATCCCCCTATGCTGGCGGTATTATTGAAGCCCTCTATCACTTTAATTTTCTTGATTTCGCTAACTTTCCCTCTTAAGTTAGCTGAAACCAAGCCAATTAACCCACGACAAAGTTAACTAATTTACCCGGGACAACAATCACTTTTTTGATTTCCTTGCCCTCTAAATAACGTTGGGCTATTTCCGATTCCAGAGCGAGGGTTTCTAGGGTGCTTTTATCGGCACTAGCGGGAACTTGTATCGTGCCTCTGGTTTTTCCCAAAATTTGGATGACAAGGGTAATCTCGTCCACAATCAGGGCAGTAGGATCAACTTTTGGCCAGGGTTGCAGGTGAATTGATTGGCTATGGCCTAAAGCTTGCCATAATTCTTCGCTCAGATGGGGAGCAAAAAGGGAAAGTAAGATTAATAGGGTTTCGATTCCTTCCCGATAAATGGGGGATGCAAAACACTTATTATCCCCTAAAGCGTTACTGAGTTTCATTAATTCGGAAATGGCGGTATTAAATTGATAATCTCCTTCTAAATCCTCGGAGATTTCTTTAATAGCGGTGTGAATTACCCGTCTTAAATCCTTGTCAGTTTTCGAGAAAGTCTCTATTTTTTTGACTTGCTTGGGTTTATTTTCAATATATTCGCTGACTAAACGCCACACCCGATTAAGAAAGCGAAATTGTCCTTCTACCCCCGCATCTTCCCACTGTAAATCTTTTTCTGGGGGTGCGGTAAAAAGGATAAACATTCGGGCAGTATCGGCCCCATATTTTTCCAGGACTTTCAGAGGATCAACGCCGTTATATTTCGACTTAGACATTTTTTCAAAGAAGAAAGAAAGAACTTCTCCCGTGTCTTTATCGTAATATTTATCCTCTTTATAGATAACATTTTCTGCGGGGACATATTTGCCAGTTTCGGGATTTTTGTAGGTTAATCCCTGTACCATTCCCTGGGTTAATAGACGGTTAAAAGGTTCATCGACATTAACTAAACCTCTGTCTCTTAAAACTTTGGTAAAGAAACGAGAATAGAGTAAATGTAGGATAGCGTGTTCGATTCCTCCGACGTATTGATCCACGGGCATCCAATCATTAACCTTCTCGAATTGAAAGGGTATATTTACATTTTTAGCATCGGTATAACGGAGGAAATACCAACTAGAATCAATGAAAGTATCCATGGTGTCGGTTTCCCGTTTTGCGGGAGTGCCACAGCGAGGACAATCCACATTTACCCAGTCTTCTAATTTGGCTAAAGGGGAAGCACCTCGACCGCTAAATTCGACATTTTCCGGTAAAGTAACGGGTAAATTATCGATAGGTACTGGCACGGTTCCACAGTTAGGACAGTGGATAACTGGAATCGGACAACCCCAATATCTTTGACGGGAAATTAACCAATCTCGGAGGCGATATTGTATTCTAGCTTTGCCGTAACCTTGGGCAGTAGCATAATCAATAATAGCAGTTTTTCCTGCTGTAGAATTAAGTCCGTTAAATTGAGCAGAATTAATCATAACTCCAGCTTCTGTGTAAGCCTCTTTTAACTCAATTTCGCCACTTTCTGGAGTAATAACTATCTTAATTGGCAGGTTATTTTCCTGAGCAAATTTAAAATCGCGACTGTCATGAGCCGGGACTCCCATCACTGCCCCTGTCCCGTATTCGTAGAGGACATAATCAGCAATTAAAATCGGAATTTCTTCCCCGGTAAAAGGATTAATTGCCAGTCCTCCGGTTTTAATACCGCGTTTGGGTTTATCTTCGGCGGTTCTTTCTAATTCGCTTTCGCTGGCTATCTCTTGAATAAAAGTTTCTACGGCCGATTTTTGTTCGGGAGTGGTAACTTGTAAAGTTAAGGGATGTTCGGGAGCAAGTACCACATAAGTCACTCCATAAACCGTATCGGGACGAGTGGTAAAAACGGCAATTTTTTCTGTGGAGTTAACAAGAGGAAATTCTAAATAAGCACCTACCGATTTACCAATCCAGTTGGCCTGCATGGTTTTAACCCGTTCCGGCCAACCGCTAAGTTTATCTAAATCAGTGAGTAATTGTTCGGCATAATCGGTGATTTTTAGGAACCATTGCCGGAGTAATTTTCTTTCTACTTTAGCACCCGATCGCCAAGATTTTCCTTCACTATCTACTTGTTCATTGGCCAAGACAGTTTGATCGATAGGATCCCAATTCACTGCCGCTTCTTTTTGGTAGGCTAATCCCGATTCAAAAAACTGTAAAAATAGCCATTGGGTCCAACGATAATATTCCGGGGAACAGGTGGCAACTTCTCTTTCCCAATCGATAGATAATCCTAACTGTTGTAATTGCCGTTTCATCTGGGCAATATTTTGATCAGTCCATTTTGCCGGAGGAACTCCCCTTTCAATAGCGGCATTTTCTGCGGGTAATCCGAAAGCATCCCACCCCATGGGATGCAGCACGCGATAACCCTGCATTCTTTTCAGACGGGCAATCACATCGGTGATAGTATAGTTACGAACGTGACCCATGTGCAGGTTGCCTGATGGATAGGGGAACATGGAGAGGGCGTAAAATTTCGGTTTATCGGCGTTTTCTGGGGTTTTGTCCAATCCCATTTGCTGCCAAATCTTCTGCCATTTCTGTTCGATTTCTGCGGGGTTGTACGGCACTGGGGTCTTTTCTCCTGAGTTTTATCTATCCTTCCTATTTTACAGCAGCCGGCTGGAGGCGATTGCCAGTCTTGCGGTTATCCACCCTAGCAAAAACCCTCTGGGTTCTAAGTAAGTGGTTCTAATTAAATAGAAGATAGATTTTGGGTTCGATCCCCCCTATCGATTAGTCAGATCTTTCTTAACAAAAAGAGAAAAAACTTAAAAAAAAGGGGAAACGATTGATAGCTATAGTTTTGAAAGAAAGAATCAAGGTGGAGGTGAGCAAAAAAATGGAGAAATGGGCAGCCCAAGAATTACAGTATGGTGGAAAACCTGGCTGGATATTTTAGTACAAGCGTTCTAAAGGCTTCGGAAAATCTAGCCGCGATGAATGGCAATCTTTGTGTGACACTATTTATAAAAAGGTTCCGCTCAATTTTTTCTTGATCAATATGCTATTAAAATTACCTCAAAACCTGAAAATTAAGCGAATAGTATTATTAGTATTCTGCCTAGTAATAGGGATATTTGTCTGGTGGTTATCGTGGCAATCCACCGGGATGAGCCAAATTCAACGACCCGAAACAGTTGCCCAACAAATTTACCAAGTAATGCCAGATTTACCGAAAGAAAACAACTATATCCGTCGAGAGACAGGAGCGGTCGATCCGAATAATACTTTAATCAGTCGCTTTCTTCGTTATCATCAAGATACCAAAAAAAGGTTTACTCTCATCCGTTTTGATTGGCAATTAACCCTGGGAGATTATCTAGGAGTAAACGAGAAAATCAGCGAAGAAAACTATCCGGGACAAGCAACCCTTACCGTTAACCCCATGGCTGCTGACATCAAAGCGATGAACAGTCTTAATCGTCGTCAACGGCAGCAGTTAGTCACCCTTCTAGTCGAAATTTATAACCCCGCTATTCTTCCCCAAGAAACCCCCAATCCTAGTCCTTCTCCTAGTCCTTCTCCTAGTCGTCCATCTTTATCAAAACCGGGAGATGCCGACCTATTAAAATTCTAGAAAATTATGGAAAAAAATCTCAAATATGGTTCGGGTTGGCGACTCGGTTGGAATCCTAAGGCAGCCGTTTATAAAGGATTAATTGGTGGCGATGATTGGGCGATCGAATTAACCGAGGCCGAGTGGCAAGATTTGCGTCGGTTACTATCACAATTGACCGCAACTATGGCGGCCATGGCCACAGAATTAATGGATGAAGAAAGTATTGCTTGTGAAGCGGAAAGCGAGCTTTTATGGTTAGAGGCGACAGGATTTCCCGATAATTATTCCCTGCGATTGATTCTCTATCAAGGTCGCGGTTGTGAGGGCAATTGGTCGGCCACTGCCCTGCCAGAGTTGCTCGCCGCTTGGGACAATTTGCTTTACAATTTTTAAGAAAGCGGTGGACATAAGTTAATTTTTGTTTCCCTCTCTTGACTTTTAGATTCCCCTGTGCTGCCATGATTGCCCATCCGAGGACAAAGACCGATAATCTCACCTACACTCCGCCCCCATTGCTGAAAAACGGTTTTGCCATGACTCTCTATGTGTCCCTAAAAGCGCGAGAAACCTGGCAAAATACGATCGCTATTCCCGAACCAGTCTATCAAGAAACCATTTTCACCGGGGCCAATGCCGTCCCTATCTACGGGATTGTTTCCATTCCCCCGCAAGCGAAAGGAACAATTATCGGGACCTACGGCATCACGGGAGACTTAGATAATCAATGGTTTTTAAGGATTTTAGGCAGAAAAGCCGTAGCGAGAAACTACGCAGTCGTCCTCTTCGATTGGCGGGCCCACGGTAAGACAGCCGAATTATCCCCGACTCTCACCTCCGATGGCATCTATGAAGGGCTAGATTTCCTTCATATTGCCGCCCAAGCTCAAAAAATGGGCTGTCCCGCTCCTTTTTGGTTCACAGGTTACTCTCTGGGGGGACAATTAGCCCTCTGGGGAATTAAATCGGCAGAGAATCAGGAAGATATGGGGATCGATCCCGCCCATATCGGTGGTGGTGCGGTAATTTGTCCTAATTTAGACTCTAATCGTTCTTTATCCTATCTCGTCCGGGATACCTGGGGGAAACATCTGGAAAAAGCGATCGCCAGGGAATTACGCAAGTTAGCCAAACGCATCCATAAAGCTCATCCCGATCATATCGATCCCGAAGCAATTACTCGCGCCAACACGATTGCGGGATTCGATCGAGAATTAGTGATTAAAAACTTAGGATTTGAGACAGTTTTTGACTATTATGCCGCTAGTAGTCCCTTGCCCTTTCAACCCTATTTAACTAAACCCACTTTTATCCTCTACGCGGCCGATGATCCCCTCTTTTCCCCCGCAGTTATTCCCGATCTGCAAGCAGCGATCGCCGATAATCCCCACGTCGATCTACTCTTAACCAACCATGGCGGTCATGTGGGTTATATCAGCAGTTTATCCTGTCAGCGTCAGTGGGGCGATAGCGATCGCTGGTGGGCATGGAATCGGGTTTTAGACTGGTTTGACCAAAAAACTGGCAAATAATACTAAATCCGTTGAGTATAGGTTCCATATCACGATAGGCACTTATGCAAGAGGGGGAATAGATAATCAGTTTTTAATAAGTAGGTAGGCGTTAAAAATTATCAGATGCCCCCCTTATTAAGGGGGATCCCCCCGCCTATCGGCACCCCCCTTATCAAGGGGGGCAGGGGGGATCGAACCTAAAATCCATTTTTAATTTAATTATAACCAGCTACTTAACTGGATTTAGTATATAAGGGCTAATTTCTAGGAGTCAAGGGCCGCTAGAAACTCCTCCACCTGTTCCCGAGTCGGTTGGGATGCGATCGCTCCTGCCCCCCTTGTCACCATTGCCCCCACCGCACAGGCATAAATCACCGCTTTACGCGCTAAATCGGCATTTTCCCCGATTTGATCGCCCTCAAGAGCGGCACGAGCCAAAAAACCCGCCACAAAGCCATCCCCCGCCCCGGTTGTATCCACTACTTCCCCAGAAAAAGCCTCGACAGTGCCGCTATTTTCCCCTAAATGATATTTACAACCTTTTGCGCCGCGCGTAACTAGAATTGCCTCTAAATTGGGGTATTGTGATGATATTTCTCTGGGGGTATCAGTGCCAAATAACCAGGCGGCTTCTTCCTCGCTACATTTGAGCAAATCGGCCTGGACGATAAAATCTCGAATCTGATCAGGAGCAACCTCAAGATTAGGCCAAAAAACCGGTCGCCAGTTGATATCGATCAATACTTTCACCGCGTAAATTTTAGCTAATTCGAGGGCGCGCATCATCGCCGCTCTCGCCGGGGAATAGGCTAACCCTAGGGTTCCCATCACTAGATAATCAGCATTTTTAAACAGATTTTCGGGTAATAAGTCAGCATTAAGGGCAGTATCGGCAAAATCAGTCGTTTTTCTGCCGCCAAAACCCGCAAAATGTCTGTCCCCCCCAGCATCGCGGGTGACATAAACTTGTCGGGTGGGTAGGGTGGCATGATACTGTACACCAGTGGTATCGACTCCGAGAGCGTCTAGCAAGGCGATTAACTGTTCTCCTGGTTGATCTTTGCCCACACAACCGATAAAAGCCGAATTTATGCCCAATTTTCGCAATCCACAGGCCACGTTTGCCGGCGCACCCCCCGCGTAGGTTGTCCAAGAAGTCACTTGCTCCATAGCGCGATCGCTTTGATCGGCAATTAGATCATAGAGGATTTCCCCTAAACAAATGACAGACACTGGCGAAGATCTTTGATTGTTAAGCATTGGTGTGGGGTGTGGGGTGTAGGGAAGAAAACCTCTTTCATCTCTGGTAGTGAAAATTTTTTCATCGGGACTGAATCCTGTCTCCTGACGACCGACTCCTATCTCTTGACTCCTGACTCCTATCTCCTGACGGCCGACTCCCGCTCGCTGATTAATAACTTGTCAAGAAATGACGATAAATCAACTAGAGATTATCTGAGGCATTGAGTATAATTAGACACATAGATTAGGGGAAATTGCTCATAAATCAGTCCGATCGAGCGTGAATCCTCTTTCTCGGAAAAATATCTTCCCCTGTTTTTCAGTCTTAGACTAAGGAAATATCATGATTGATTGTAGTCAGATTCAGTTTGACGAGGATAAAAGCAAGATAGATTTATTGCAACTACGAGAATTATTTAATTTAACCGCATTTTGGGCAATCGATCGCCGTTTAGAAGACTTAAAAACCGCAATTGACTATAGTGATCCGGTGGTGACGGTGTGGAATGAGCGGCAATTAATTGGTTTTGCTCGGGCCACTTCCGACGGCATTTATCGGGCAACTATTTGGGATGTGATTGTTCATCCCGATTATCAGGGAGCCGGTTTAGGACGTAAATTAGTAGAAACAGTTTTGGCCCATCCCCGGATGAATCGGGTGGAAAGAGTCTATTTGATGACTACTAACCAACAACAATTTTACCAGCGCATTGGTTTCCAAAACAACGCCATGACGACGATGGTATTATTTAATCGTTATCAAGAGGAGTTTTCCTATCCGGCGATCGAGGTAGAGAAAAAACGATCCGTGTGAGCTTGTCCTGACTATTGTTATCGATTCGATCTAAGCTCATTTCCCCCCCCGATACTTCGATAATTCCCTTCGCTAACTGGAATTTAAGACTAGGAGAAAAGCCAAGAACTTGAGTAAATTGTTTGACTTCTTCTGGCTTTGATTCTAAACTCAAGGATGAAATTTCTGGCATTGGCCAGAGAGCCATTTCCCCCGTAAATTCTAGGGTAATAGTGACTTTTTTTTCGTCAAGAGCGCTTACGGATACACAAATAGAGCCACTTCCTAGGTTGGCGACCGCTGCATCGACGAGAAGAACAAGAGCGGAGGATAAACATTGATAATCGGCAATAATAGCAATATCATTAGTTAAAGGGCTAAATTTAAGCTGAATATTGCGATTAGCTGCCTGTAAATAGGTTAAACTTGTCCAATCTTGCCAGAGTTTAGTTAAAGAAAAAATTTCTCGCTCCAGAGGTATAGTACCCGACTCTAGCTTCGAGAGATTAATCATCTCATCGAGCATTGCCATCAGTTTACGGCCTGCCAGTTGTCCCTGGGCGATAAATTCCCTTTCTTCGGCCGGACTTTCGCAAAGATCGGCGAGAATCATTTGATGGAGACTGATCATACTGCTCAATGGCGATCGCAATTCGTGGGCAACCCGTCCCAAAAAACTGCTTTTGAGGTGATTAATTGCCACAGCCATCTGATAAGCGAGGCGAGTTTGCTGTAATTCCCGTTTTAAAGCGTCAATATCGTCCATATTTACAGAAAAACTGCCCCTTGTCGTAAGATATCCCATCTTTGACATTGCCAACGTGCGACGGTGGAGGGTTGTCCACTATTGATTATTCCCCATGCTTGCCTTTCTGTGGGTGCTAACACCGTCACCGAGGGAAAAGTAGTCATAATCGCTTCTGGAGTCAATAAAGGCTCTTGTCCTGACAGATTAGCACTTGTGGTCGCTAAAACACCAGTTCGACCGAGAATTTCTCTTGCGATCGCATGAGCGGGAACTCGGATACCAATCGTGCTAGAATCCTTAGGGTTAAGAACTTTTGGTACTTTTTCAGAAGCGGGTAAAACCAAAGTTAGGGAGCCGGGCCAGTATTTTTCGGTCATTTGCCGCCAAATTTCCCTTTCTTCCTGATTTCCCTTGACATAATCCCATAAATCTGCTGCTGAGGCCGCCATGAGAATTAAAGGTTTATCAAAAGTCCGTTTTTTAGCGGCAAAAACTAAGGCAGCATAGGGGGGAGAAACTGCTAAAGCGGGGACTGTATCCGTGGGAAAAGAAACCACTTGACCACTTAGGGCTGCGTGAACAATTTCGTTAAGAGAAGCAGTAGGCATTGAGAATTGATCATTTTTGGGGACTAATTTAGCCTAAGACTTTTTGGTACAATTTTAAACGGGTAGGGTTGATTCATGAATCAACCCTACCTTGAATCAACCCTACCTTGAATCAACCCTACCTTGAATCAATCCTACTTGATCAGCGGGGGATTTGAAAGTTTTTAACACCTACCTACTTATCTCCAACCAATTAGCGACGATTAATTATGAATGAGTCTGATACTTTGGCTAATCTCGAACAATTAGAATACATTCCCTACCTAGATGCCACCGGTAATATCTGTGTTGATTTTCAGGGAAAAATCGGGGTTTATGCCATTTTTGATCGAGAACAAGTCTTAGAGTTTGTCGGCTATTCTCGTGATATTTATCTCAGTTTAAAACAACATCTTGCCCGACAGCCCCAAGCTTGTTATTGGCTAAAAATACAGGTGATCGAGCGTCCTAATCGGACTATTCTCGAATCGATTAAACAAGCTTGGCTAAGAGAAAGTCAGGCAGTAATCGGCAATGAAAAACTATGGACAGAACCAATTGATGCTAAATTAGCCATGACTGAGACAGAAAAAGAAATTTATCAAAGTGCTGACGAAGTAGGACAAATCAAGTTATTAAAACAGGTATCCAGACGAGTAGAAAACGATATTTTATCAACCCTAGAAAAACGGGGAGTACAGATGGAAATTCGTTTTAATCCCAAGTTAAAAGAACAGGGTTTGCTAGATTTGAAGTAAAAATTAAGTAGGTAGGCGTTAAAAGTTATCAGATGCCCCCCTTATCAAGGGTAGGGCTGTTTCATTCTCCCATCAGAATATCAAAAGTAAAAGCGATCACTATCAGGTAAAATGAGGAGTGACCGCCAACCTTTCAAATATATGTTGAGCTTAATACAAAAACTGAAACAAGTCAAGCACTTTCGGA
>NZ_JADEVX010000372.1:0-1201 GCF_015207925.1 Microcystis sp. LEGE 00066
CATGTATATAGAAAAAGTTCCTAACCGTAATTCCCCCCCCGCCGTTCTTCTTCGGGAGTCCTACCGAGAAGGAGATCAAGTCAAAAAAAGAACCCTGGCCAATCTCTCAAAATTACCCGATGATATTATCGACAATTTGAAACTGGCTCTCAAAGGGGCAACACTGTCCATGAATGAAGGCATTCCCAATCATTTTGAAGTGATTAGAAGTCTTCCTCATGGTCATGTGATGGCTATTTTAGAGACGATTAAAAAATTAGGTTTAGATAAAATAATCAGTGAAAAAGCCTCACGAATCAGAAACTTAGTAGTGGCGATGATTGTGGCAAGAATCATCAATCCTAAATCGAAACTAGCCACAGCGAGAGGGTTTAATAGCGAGACTTGTAGTCAGAGTTTAGGACAATTGTTAGACTTAGAGAAAGCCGATGAAGACGAATTATATAACGCCTTAGATTGGTTATTAGAAAAACAAGAGAAAATTGAGAAGCACCTAGCAATTAAACACTTAGAAT
Source organism: Microcystis sp. LEGE 00066 (assembly GCF_015207925.1). Classification (NCBI taxonomy): domain Bacteria; kingdom Bacillati; phylum Cyanobacteriota; class Cyanophyceae; order Chroococcales; family Microcystaceae; genus Microcystis; species Microcystis sp. LEGE 00066. The sequence goes on from NZ_JADEVX010000372.1 coordinate 516, forward strand.
CAGGAACATTAGTCTTGTATGATGTCACTTCTACCTACCTAGAAGGAAATGGTTGTGAACTGGGAAAATATGGTGATAACCGAGATAAAAAGAAAGGGAAAACTCAGATAGTTTTTGGTCTGCTCTGTTCAGCCAAGGGTTGTCCGATAGCGGTAGAAGTATTTGAAGGAAACACCTCAGACGGTGCTACTTTAAGCGGACAAATTGAGAAAGTCAGAAAGGGTTGGGGGATTGAGAATGTGGTCTGGGTAAGCGATAGAGGAATTTTAACTAACTCGAAAATCAAGGAATTAGTAAAACCGATAGAAGGATTAGACTATATTACTGGTTTAACTAAGCCTCAAATTCGGAAACTGGCTGAGGTAGAAGTGATTCAATTAGGATTATTTGATCAGGTAAACTTGGTGGAATTTGAGAGTGAAGATTATCCCGATGAAAGATTAATTGCTTGTCGTAATCCCTTCATTGCCCAGAAAAATCAACTACAAAGAGAGGCATTATTAGAAGCGGTAGAGAAGGAACTAGATTTGATTGTTCAGGCGACTCAAAGGGAGAAAAGAGCTTTAAAGGGTCAAGATAAGATAGCTTTGAGAGTGGGCAAGATTCTTAATCAGTTTAAGGTCAATAGATACTATAACTTAGAGATAACAGAAGAAGGCTTTTCTTATCAGCGTAAGCTGGAATTA
>NZ_JADEVX010000217.1:0-6386 GCF_015207925.1 Microcystis sp. LEGE 00066
GCCATTTTTGGTGCTTTACTGTTTCTCAAATGCCTTTTTTCGCTCCTTATGTTTATTTTTATGCTCACTTTGATTTTTTCTCTCCGTAATTTCTCTCTGTGACAGCTTAGGGTGCGGAATGTGGGTTAAAGCTGAAAAAAGGGGCTTCGCGCCCCCAAAAATCTTTAGTCAACCGATTAAAAATCTACACCAGACTATAGACAATTACTAAGCCCAAAACTGCGGCAAAGACAATTAAAGCGTAGAATTGGGCGCGACCATTTTCAAGGTATTTAAGACCTTCACCACTGACAAGAGTAGCTAAACCGGTTAAATTCACCGCCCCATCGATAACGCGATAATCCACTTCCATAATTTGCCGTGCGAGACGACGACAACCCTGGACGAAAACCCGATCATAGAGATTATCAATGTACCATTTGTTCAGGGAAAAACGATACAAAGCGGGGAATTTTTCGGCAATGATTGCGGGGTCAATTTTCTTCTGGAGATACATCAAAGAAGCGACAGTAATCCCGATTAAAGCAATCCCTACCGAATTACCCGCCATAATCAGAAACTCCGTCCAATCAAAAGCATGAACTTCTTCCACTACTTCGTTAGGAACATGAATAAAACCCTCGAAGAAATTCTGCCAAGGTTTACCCACCAAACCGATTAACAAAGAAGGAACCGCTAAAATCATGAGAGGTAAAGTCATCGTAATTGGAGATTCGTGGGGTTCATGGGCATGATGGCCGTGGTTGTCTTCTTCCTGTGCTTCCGAGTCCAATTGCTTAACATTCATTGCCCCCGGTCCAAAAGCCGGAATCGCGCCCGCATTGGCTAACAGTCGCCGTTTAATCTCCTTATTAGTCCCTCTAAACTCCCCTTCAAAGGTGTTAAAGTACATCCGGAACATATAAAAAGCTGTTAAACCCGCAGTCCCCCAACCGATTAACCATAAAGCTGGGTTCGCCTCAAAAGCTAAACCGAGAATTTCATCCTTAGACCAGAAACCAGCGAAAGGAGGAATCCCACAGATGGCCAGAGTTCCCACCAAGAAAGTTAGGGCAGTAATGGGCATATACTTGCGTAAACCGCCCATCATCCGCATATCTTGCGCTAAAACCGGCTCATGACCCACCACATCCTCCATACCGTGGATGACCGAACCGGAACCGAGGAACAACATCGCTTTAAAATAAGCGTGGGTCATCAGGTGGAATAACCCCGCACTATAAGCGCCGATACCCATAGCCATAACCATGTAACCCAATTGGGAGATGGTGGAATAGGCTAAACCCTTTTTGATATCATTCTGGGTAAGGGCGATACTTGCCCCTAGAAAGGCAGTAAAGGCCCCCGTCCAAGCAATTACCGTCATCGCCGTGGGAATTGGCTCAAAAACGGGATACATCCGAGCAATGAGGAAAACTCCGGCGGCCACCATCGTGGCGGCGTGAATCAGGGCCGAAATCGGGGTCGGACCTTCCATGGCATCCGGTAGCCAGACATGAAGGGGAAATTGGGCTGATTTGGCCACGGGGCCAAGGAAGACTAAAACGGCGAATAATGCCGCTAAACTGCCGGCAATGGCTCCAGAAGAGACTAATTCCTCTAGACGTTCACCCATGATATCAAACTCGAAGCTACCAGTGGCCCAGAAAAGACCCAGCATTCCTAGTAATAAGCCAAAATCGCCGACGCGGTTGGTAACAAAGGCTTTTTGACAGGCCTCGGCAGCCGCCGGACGAGTGAACCAGAAACCTACTAGCAGATAGGAACACATCCCCACCAATTCCCAGAAAATGTAGATCTGGACGAGGTTGGGACTGATGACTAAACCGAGCATAGAACTGCTAAAAATGCTCAGATAGGCGTAAAAACGCACATAACCGGGGTCGTGGGCCATGTAACCATCGGTATAAATCATCACCAAAAAGGCCACGGTGGTGACGATAACCGACATTAAAGCACTGAGGTGATCGATCGTATAACCCATTTTCAGGTGAAAGTTACCCGCCGATGCCCAATCGATCATTTGGTTGTAGGGAGCGTGTCCATTGATTTGACTCCACAGCAGTGCAAAAGACAGCACCATCGACGCACCGAGGGTAGAAATGATTAATACAGCATTTGCCTGTCGCAGACGATTGGTGACTTCATTAAAGGAAATTAAGCCCGCACCGACTAGGGTAGCGCCTACCAAGGGTAGGACGGGAACTAGCCACGCGTACTGATAAAGCGGTTCCATTCAGTAATACCTAGTTTACAATTTCACACTATTTGGTTTATCCTCATCTATTGTGACATAGGTTAATTCTTAAGAAAGTGTTTATACCTAGTTTTGCTCAATAGGGCGGCGAAAGGTCAAAGGATCTTATCAATTTGGCAGTTTAGCGAGCGGGACGGTAATTTTTAGGGAGAAGCGGTAAAATTATCGAATAACCACGAAAGCAAGGGAACGATTAAACCAGCAGAAAAGGAAATTATCGCCACGATCGCCTCGCTGCCAAGATAACGCGATAAAAAACTGCCTTGAATTTGGGCGATCGGTAGTCGCGGATTTAACCCCACTTGGATGCTGTTGGTATTGCCGGAAACGCTCACTTCTAAACCTTGTGATGCTTCGCTAATCTGCAAGTTTTCCCCCGTGGTTTTTAGTTTGAGGTTTTGGTTACTATCCTCTCGGATAATTTTTATCTGATTTAATATCTCTACCCCCGGTTTCTCGACGATCAGGAATTGATTTTCTTCTAGCTTAAGATCCTGTTGAGCCATCCGGATATTACCAGAAATAATTGTCGATTCCACTAAGTCATCTCTCACATTATTACCGGTGATAATCGGTCGCTCAAATCTAACATTATTAACTTTAATATTGCGCCAAAAAATAGGCTGTTCTTGATCTTGAGAAAGTTGTAAATTAACATCGATCGCTTGTTGTATTTCTAATTTAAATTCGGTGGTACTGAGATTAAATTCGAGAGAAATATCCTCTTTTTTTTGGGGTAAATTAGCAATTTTATAACCAGAAAGAGTTATTTTAATCGGGTTGCCGCTAGGGTTAAATGATAAATTTACTGGTTGAGAATTTGGCTGCAAACTAAAAGCCAAAAGATTATTAAAAGGCGCGTATTTGAGATTTTTTACTCTAGTTTCCTTTTGTAAACGGAGTTCTTGCAGGATAAAATCCGCCGTCGGGGTAATTGTTAAAGTGCTATTTTCCCGGATTGATTCAATTTCTAGTCGCTCTCGTTTATTCAGTTCGGGATCGGCAAGACTGCTAAAGGTTCCAGCGAGGGTAAATTTTTTCAGTCCCGATAGATCTATTTGGGAAAGATTATAGACATCTTTGAGCAATAAACTTTCGTTTTCTTGACAGGTAAAACTAAAGCTTTTTACCAATAAATTGCCTTCAAAGTTTTGTTTAACTGGGATAATTCCCCCAAAAATCGACAGGAAAACTAGGGACAGCGTAGCCAGGAAAACTATCGTAAACTTTTGATTTTTCTTGAGCCATCGCCAGAAACTTTTAAAATTATGCTTGGACTTCATTTTAGCCACTGGGGATTATGTTCAAAAGTTATATTAATCGGGGCATTTCTGGGAGGAGCATCATCTTGTTCTAATAAAGCTTTGACTCGCAATTCGTACAATCCCGCCCTAGCCAGTTTACCATCAGAAGTACGACCATCCCAAGTAAAGAAAATTTCCCCTTTTGGTTGCCAGTTAGGGCGAGAAGTCTCATAGATAACCTTGTTGTTCTGGAGGATTTGTAATTCTTTGATCTGGCTACGCACATTAGCAAAAAGGACGATATCGTAGGTTTTTGCCTGATTAAAAATAACTGGCAAATAGATCAATTTACCGTCACTGATAGAGGCCGTGGCCCGCAGACTTTCAAGGGCGATATCTTCGCGATCAATAACATAGTTAGACCATTTAAATTGATAGCGAGAACCTTGGGGACGCAAGGTGAGGGGAGCGAGTTGATAATTTTTTGGCACAGAACGCACTATCACTTTTGGCGCTCGGTTATTACGACTAGGTACTTCCAACTTTAGGGAGTCAGTCATCTCCCGAATCCGGCCGATAGAAAGGGAAATAAGACTAAAACTGCCCGCAATATCGATCGGAGCTATTCCCTCACAGCGCTTGTCATTATCTCTCTGGATATAGTTGCTAGATCTAGTATTTCCCGTCCCACAGTTTTGAGCTTGAATAGGGAAGAACGAGACCAAAATAAGACTAAGAATTGTTAAGTTAAGGGCAATAAATGATTTTTTCATGGTACAGCCACCTGCCATTGAGCTAATTTTTGGAGAACTCGATCGATAGGGTAAGCGAAACCGATACCGGAAGAATCGATTTGGGACTCGTTAATCGTTTTAAACATCAATCCGATCACCCGCATTTCCTGATCGAATACTGGACTACCAGACCCCCCCACGGCCAGACTCACATCGATTAATAAATTGCCGCTACTAGACTGAATGCCGATGGTAATCGCCTCGTACTTCGACCAATCTTTTGATTCAGGATGTCCGATGATAGAAATCGGTGTTTGTGGGTTAATTTCGCCTTGATGAAAGGTTAAAGGACTGATATCGTCTGGTAAACCCGTGACTTCCAGCAAAGCTAAATCCAAGTTTTCTTGGGGTTCGGTGATCTGACTTATTTTAGCCTTTGCACGATCGCGCGGGAGGTTGGGTAGATTTTCGCCGTAATAGGGTTCCACTTCCAGATTATTTTCCAGATTATCGGCCCTCTGTTCCGTGTCGCGATCGACCACCACATGACGATTAGTGATAATCCACACCGTTGTTCCCCGGCGTTTGACCACATAACCCGTACCGTAGGCAGTCCCCTTGGCGTTACCGGTAAAGACCACACTGATTTTAACTATTGATCGCTTGATCCGGGTGAGGGGATCCTCTTGGGGTAGATATTTAGTATTATTCAAAGCGATGATCTGCTCCGGTTGTTGCTGCAAGGATAACAAGCGCCGGGCTTCTTGCAGGTTATTGCTGGCAAATTCAAACTTCGGATCGATTTTTGTCGCCTTCTCGAACTCAGCGATCGCTGCCTCTAGCTTGCCCTGTTCCTGTAGGAGCCGACCTAAATTATTATGGGCAAGGGTGTGAGTGGTAGTAGGAGTCCCAGTAGTATCATCTGGTAAATCTAAGGCCCTACGGTACATTTCCTCGGCTTCCGTCAGTTTTTTCTGGTCCCTCAGCACGAGACCGAGACCGTTGTAGGCAAAGACAAACTTATCATCAAGCTCGATCGCCCTACGGAACATTTCCTCCGCTTCCGTCAGTTTGTTCTGGTCCCTCAGCACGTTACCGAGACCGTTGTAGGCATCGACATACTTATCATCAAGAGCGAGCGCCCTACGGTACATTTCCTCCGCTTCCGTCAGTTTTTTCTGGTCCCTCAGCACGTTACCGAGACCGTTGTAGGCAAAGACAAACTTATCATCAAGAGCGAGCGCCCTACGGTACATCTCCTCGGCTTCCGTCAGTTTTTTCTGGTCATACAGCACGATACCGAGACCGTTGTAGGCAAAGACAAACTTATCATCAAGAGCGAGCGCCCTACGGTACATTTCCTCCGCTTCCGTCAGTTTGTTCTGGTCCCTCAGCACGACACCGAGATTGTTGTAGGCATCGACATACTTATCATCAAGAGCGAGCGCCCTACGGTACATTTCCTCCGCTTCCGTCAGTTTTTTCTGCTCATACAGCACGTTACCGAGATTGTTGTAGGCAGGGGCATACTTATCATCAAGAGCGATCGCCCTACGGTACATTTCCTCCGCTTCCGTCAGTTTTTTCTGGAAATATAGGACATTACCTATATTTTTGTAGATTTCTGGGAGTTTTGGATCGAGAGCGAGAGCTTTTTGACAGAAAATCAGTGCTTCGTCTAACTTATTTTGACGGAATAGCGCAGCGCAGAGATTGCTAAAAGCCACAGCACTGTTAGGATCAAGCTGAATAATTTGTCGCCAGATTCTTTCGGCTTCCGGGTATTTTTTTTGCGCTTGAGCGGTTTCACCCTGTTGCCATAACTGCTCCAGTGTTTGTGCCACTGTTGTCGGCGGCATGATCATCAATGCCAAAGTTAACACCCAAGCCAGCCGCACCACTTTCATAAGCTGATTGAAAATATTCCATCTATAGGTTAACAGATAGCAATGGAGTCAGGAACATTGCTGCATCTTAGTCGGTTAAGTAAGTAGTTATAATTAAATTGAAGATAGATTTTGCCTCTGATCCCCCCTGCTACCTTGATAAGGGACTTGCGTGGGAATAATATCCCAATCGATCGGAGGGCGCAAGCTTTGCGCCCCTACAGTAACGGATTTTGTCCACAATGTAGGGGCGAACTGCGTTCGC
>NZ_JADEVX010000218.1:0-6366 GCF_015207925.1 Microcystis sp. LEGE 00066
GGGGAGACTTTTCAGTTATCAGTGAACAGTAAACAGTAATCAGTGAACTGATAACTGATAACTGATAACTGATAACTAACCCCACCAGCAAACTTTTTGCCGCAAACCTTACTTATAAGCAGCAATACACTGTTCAACTAAAGCGGTTACTGCGTCCACATCTTTCCAACCGAGAATTTCTGTGACTTTTTTCTCTAGATTCTTATAGGTTTTGAAAAACTCGGCGATTTCGTCCAAGCGATGGGGAGAGACATCTTTGAGAGATTTTACCTCTGCATAACGGGGATCTTTAGCGGGAACACAGAGAATTTTTTCATCGCGATCACCACCATCGATCATTTCTAACATACCAATGGGACGCGCTGTAATCACACAGCCGGGGAAAGTAGGCTGATCCATGATCACCATACCATCTAAAGGATCGCCGTCATCGGCGAGGGTATTGGGAACAAAACCATAATCACAGGGATATTGTACCGAAGAATAGAGAACGCGATCGAGAGCAAAGGCGTTTAAATCCTTATCAAACTCGTATTTATTCTTACTACCAGCAGTAATTTCCACTAAAACGTTAATTAAACCGGGTTTCGGTTGGGCAGGAATGCGCGATAAATCCACAAGCTTTCTCCAAATACAAGACAATAGCGCCTTTAGAGTCACCTAAAAGCGCAGGCAAAATTAAAAGACACTTTGATTGACTCCGATCCAAATTTTACCCACAAGGGGGATCGGGACGAAGAAAAAAATTTTATCTTGGCAATCGTCTATCTCAATTCTGTCACCTCATTTGCCTCGTTAGGGAGTAGGATGTGTTACCGGTAAGGGGTTCTTCGGTATAGTTAGGCGTGGAGTTATATCCAATCGCTAACAAGGGTAACGTTAGGGTCAGAATTGCGATCATAGTTCCGAGTAAATTGGCCCACCTATGACTAGGAGGTTCGGAAGTCTTCCCTGACGGGTTGCTTGATTCCATAAAGGGGTCGTGTTGAACTCGACAAGTAAAGAATACGAGAGATATACAGAGCAGTCAGCCATCGGCCCTGAGCTTTTGACAAATTACTGCTATTTTTTGCCTTTGGGCTTGGTTAACGTCTCGTTAAAAAGCGAAACATTAACAGCAATACTCTCCCTACTAATTATATTTTACCAATTCTTTTCCAATAGTTCACTCTGATACTTTTCTTGACGATCTCTCCAGATCATGGTCTGTTGGTGTTTGTCCATGTCATACTAAATCAGTTTTTAATAACTGGATTTAGTATCAATCCACAAAAAAAATGTCTGAAAAGCCCAAATATTAAGCGATTCAAACATTTTCTCATTGCAATCGGAGGGTGATATTGACTTTATGTCTTAACTTCGAGCTTACGATAGAAACCTAGCTGTTAATGTAGCCTATTTAACCAAAATATCGATTTTTTGCTGATTTATCGGGATAGACAATCACCTTTTCTTAGAAATTATCCGAGTTTAGAGACAATTGGTTAGCTAATCTCCCAATAAGCTAGGTCTCAGAGACCAGCAAGGCATCCTCAAGCCTTGATTTGTCCTTACTTGTCATGGACAGCGATCAGGGCAAGTGGGGTCAATCTACCAATGTTTACATCATAACTCGATCGAGGGAGAAAAGCCAAGAACCTGGGAGAAAACTGCCGATTTATCCCGGCCAATATTATTGCTCAGATCGGCCTAGATGATGCCGTCAGTCATTCTTCAGCGAGAAACTACCTCGCTAGAGGATTCCGATTCTAGGGGGAGAGAGGGTTTAATTATCCCGTATTTTGTCTCCTCTGGAGTCACTTGACGGATAACCTCCAAAGCTTCCTTGATCATTACTGCCATGGGAACTGCGACAATCACCCCCAGTAAACCGCCCACTCGCGCCCCCGTCAAGACCGAAACCAACACCCAAAAGGGATTTAACCCGGTGACACTGCCCAAAATCCGGGGAGCAATGCCGTTTTCGACAATTTGCTGCACCACTACAGCTACGGCTAAAACTTGCAGAGCTAAACCAATATCGCGCAAAGCTAGTAAAGCTGTCACCGTGACAATGCCTACAGTTCCCCCAAAAGGGATTAAGGCCATGGTGCCAATCAAGAGGCCGAATAGGAGACCAAAAGGAACTTTAATCGATAAAAATGCCGTGACTAATCCCAGGGCCATGCAGGTGGCACAAATCACCTGTCCGACAAAGTAATTCTGAAAACTTAAGCGTAGGGTTAGGGAAAAGGGTTGTTGGACGGGTTTGGGCAACCATTGGATAATACTCCTCCAGATATCGGGACTGTGGAGAAGTAGATAAAAGGTGAGGATAATGGTTAGCAGCACATCAAGCACTCGCACTACGGTAAAAACGGTGAGATTAAGGGCTAAATTAACGCTTCTTCCCGCTAGAATTTGCAATTCTGCCCCTAAACGACTGTTAAACTGAGCGATAACACCATCGAAACTGATCGGAATCGGTAGATTCATCGTGTCGATTTTGGTATCTAGTTGCATCAGTTGGCGCTGTCCCGAGTCTAACCATTCTGGCAATCTATTGACAAATTGCTGCGCTTGGGTGAAGACTAGGGGAACTAGGGTGATTCCCACGGCCACAAAAATTAAAATCGTGATCAGGGAAACCACGATCGCAGCTAAACCCCGTTTTAATCCCTGACGTTCCAACCAAGTCACTGGATAACCCAAGAGAAAAGATAGAACGGCCGCTATCAGTAAAATAACAAATAAAGATTCAAAATAGCCAAAAATTGCCGATAATGCCCAGGCATTCAGAACTATAAGTGGTGCAGCTAGAGCAATCACCAGTAAGCGAGATAGGGAATTCAGGGATTGCCACCACGTCTGAACCCAATTGCGTTTCGGGGGAACGACTTTAACTTCCACCATGAAGCCTCTTAAAGGGTTTGTTTCAATACTTGTATTCTGACAGATCGAAGCCGAACCCGCTAACTCAACCAGGGGAAGTGGGGTGATGGGGTGTGGGATGCTGACAGGTTTAGGTTTACTACAACAACCTTATACCATTTTTCTAAAGTAATGGCAGAGATGGTTAATTGCCCTCACCCCCAACCCCTCTACCCTTCTGGGAGAGGGGAGTAGGATACCTGCCACGAATAAAGAAAAATGGTATTATGGGTGTAACGGGGGTATCCTGCCGACATTTAAGGTGAACGGCTCCGTTAGGCTGTAGATCTGGTCACCCCATACTTGACAAGACAATGCAGTTGCATTACTATCAAGATGTTTTGACAAATAGGCTGAGAGGTCGCAATGGCTGCAACGATGGCTCCATGGACAGAATCCACTCTTACCGATCGCTATCAGACTACAATTCCCGATTCCGTTCGCAAAGCCCTTGGCTTGAATAAGCGCGATAAAATCTGCTATAACATACAGCCCGACGGCAAAGTATGGATTTCTAGGGCTGAGGGGACAGAAGAAAATAATCCGGTGCTTGGGAAATTTCTGAATTTTCTTGCCCAAGATATGGAACAGAACCCTCAACACATACAGCCAATTAGTTCTAACCTAGTCAATCATGTTCAATACTTGGTCTCTGGTGTTGATCTGGATATTGATGCACCACTTCTGGATGAGGACGAATAAGGTTGTCTATAGATCAGCCCCTAGTAATTAATGGATGGAGCATATTTGCTCATCCTCTGTTCCTTGAACAGTTTGAAGAACTTGTGACGCAGGTTGAAGAGCTGCGCCACAAGTTTCCTCAAGATTACAAAAGGAAAAATGCGACAAAGCTTCTAGCTGCCATAGCAAAGTTAGCCTTTGATACTATTCCTGAAGACCCAACTCGCAGTGAGTATCGACAGGGAACTGCGCTTGGAGACGATTATAAACACTGGTTTAGAGCCAAGTTTTTTCAGCAGTATCGACTGTTTTTTCGATATCATCAAGAGAGTAAAATAATTCTCCTCGCTTGGGTCAATGATCAAAATTCTAAGCGAGCTTTTGAGAGTAGTACAGACGCTTATAGAGTCTTTAGAAAAATGCTGGAGACCGGTTATCCTCCAGATGATTGGCATGACCTACTCAAAGAGGCCAAAAGTACAATTAGCCGTTTACGCAAAGCTGCTGAAACCGAAATTTAATGATAGATGTGTCTGGACTTCCCCATACAAAAATACTAAAAAACTAACAAAACCCTTATGGAGCTTCTCAGAAAAAATTGACAAGCTGTCACTGGGTACATTTTCCCTTGAAAATGGCTTTACCGTTGACTGTATCTGGAGTGGAGCGATTCTGTAGAGTTGGCTGTATAGCGATCGCTAACTTGATCGTAACAGATAGTGTCATCAATCTCTAGAGTAGGGTTTGCTGAATAACTGTGAAATACTTATGATATAAGGATTACAGCCATATTAAATTCCCAAAAAGTCAAGAAAAAGGGACAGAAAACGGCTAAAATTGCTAAAATACCCTTGCACTTATCCGACAAGAACATATGTACGGAAAAACGAACGAGTCTTCAATTGCCCCAGAAAACTTTGAGTTGCCTTTTGAGGGAAAATTATCAGCAGATAATCGCTGGATAATAATGGCAGAGTTAATTCCCTGGGAAGAATTTGAAGAAGAATATGCCCAAAATTTTGACGAAGAAATGGGTGCGCCAGCCAAACCATTTAGGATGGCATTAGGAGCATTAACTATTAAGGAAAATTAAAAACAAGCGACAGGGAAACCATAGAGCAAATCAAGGAAACCCCCTATTTACAGTATTTTCTAGGGATGTCAGCCTATAGTAATGAAGCTCTATTTGATGCGACAATGTTCGTTAATTTTCGTAAAAGAATCAGTAAGAATTTAATCAATAAAATTAATAAAAGAATGGTGATGAGAGAGAGAAAAAAGAAGGAAATTGAAGAAAAAAGTGAAAGAAAAGAAGAAGAAAAAGAGAGTCAAATAAAAAATAAAGGAAAATTAATATTAGATGCAAGTTGCGCACCTGCTGATCTAAGTTATCCCCGTTATCCCCAGGATTTAGGGATATTAAATCAAGCAAGAAAGAAAACAGAAAACATTCTAGATTGTCTCTATCAAAGTTTGAGAATCAAGCTGAAGAAAAAGCCAAGAACTTATAGAAAAAGAGCGAGAAAAGATTATTAAAAGTAGCCAAAAAACGTCGTTGTTCTCAAAAAGAAAGACGAGAAGCTATCAAGAAGCAACTGCAATATATCAAAAGAAATCTATCTCAAATAGAGAAATTAATCGAGGGGGGATCAGAGTTAAGTAGTCTCAGCAAAAGAAACTACAAAATGTTGTTAGTGGTGACAGAAGTTTATCGTCAACAATTGTGGATGTGGTAAAATAAATCATCGAGAATTGATGATAGAATTGTGAGTATAACCCAACCACACATCCGCCCTATCGTTAGAGGAAAAGCAGGAAAACCAGTTGAATTTGGAGCAAAAATCTCAGTAAGCTGTTTTGAGAGTTATGTATTTTTAGACCATTTAAGTTGGGATAATTTTAATAAATCTGGGGACTTACAAGCGCAAGTAGAAGAGTATAAAGAATTCACAAGATATTATCCAGAATCAGTTCATGTTGATAAAATTTATCGAACTAGAAAAAATCTAGCTTGGTGTAAAGAAAGAGGAATTAGAATCAGTGGAGTTCCTCTAGGAAGACCACCTAAAAATATTAATAAAGAAACTAAAAAACAAGCTCTTGAGGATGAAGGAATTCGGAATGCAATTGAAGGTAAATTTGGTCAAGCAAAAAGAAGATATAGTCTTGATTGTATCATGACAAAACCTGATAAAACTTCAGAAACTGACCTTGCCATTACTTTTTTAGTCATCAATCTTTCTAACCTGCTTAGACAGGTTAACTGTCTTTTTTTGTCCCTATTTCTTTATACATCTAAATTTAGCTTTATTCATCCCTCTTTGATTAGAAAAGATGATAAAAAAGCTGATTTTTCAACAGAAAAACTTATCTTAAATTCGGGCTGATTTTTGAGAGTTTTTGTTTTTTACTTTTTGCCGCAAACCCTAACTAAGCGCAAGATAGCCAGTGGTTCTCGCGCCTTCAGTGGCTTTGTCGATACTGCTCGTTTGTTGACCGTGATTCAGTCTTGTCGCGCCCAAGGCCGTTCGGTTCTAACTTTCTTGCGTCAGGCTTTGGCCTCTGTCCATCACCCCTTGAATACGGTTGTCTCTCTTATCCCCACTGCTGATTTTTCTCTCTTTGTCAACCCCTAGACCTGAATAGTTATACCATTTTTCAAAAAGTATGTCATACTTGGTAAAGGTATAGTTTGTGTGGTAAAAAGGCAATGAGTGGAGTCCCTAATATTAATGTTGCTGAGTCAGTAGAAGACTTAAAATCCTTGTTGAAGCA
>NZ_JADEVX010000373.1:0-1183 GCF_015207925.1 Microcystis sp. LEGE 00066
GCTCCATACCCCTTTTAATGCTATATATTCTCATTAACCCTTTTAACCTTTGAATTAATTTTAGTTATTATGTACTACTTTAATGGCTTTTTTGATCTGTGACAGTTGAGGGTGCGGAATGTGGGTTAAAAATAATTGGAACCCGATCAGTCTTTAAACCTCATCCCCAGACCACCAGCCAAGCCGCCACTTAACCTGACAGTATATATTAAGAAAAGCAACAAATACTTTACAGACACAACAAAGTATGCAGCAAATTCTAGGATTAGAGACACAACCAAAAATCTGGCATTGGCGGGGATTCAAAATCACCTATCAAAGTGCGGGGGAGACAGGACCAGCGATCGTGCTTGTGCATGGATTTGGGGCATCTTGGGGACATTGGCGGAAAAATATCCCTGTTTTAGGCGAAAAATGTCGCTGTTTTGCCCTAGATTTAATTGGTTTTGGCGGTTCCGACAAACCCGAACCGAAAAACGAGATCGATTACACTTTCGAGACTTGGGGGGCGCAAATTGCCGATTTTTGTCGGGAAGTGGTGGGGGGTCCTGCTTTTTTGGCGGGGAATTCCATCGGTTGCATCGCCATTATGCAGGCTGCCGTCGATCATCCCGATTTTGTCCTTGGGGTGGCGGCGATTAATTGTTCCCTCAGACTACTTCACGAAAGAAAACGGGGGGAAATACCCTGGTATCGTCGTTTAGGAGCGGATATTGCCCAAATAATTCTCAAAAATAAAGCAATTGGGGCTTTTTTCTTCCAACAGATCGCTAAACCCCAGACAGTGCGTAAAATTCTCCTGCAAGCTTATCGGCGCTCGGAAGCGGTAACGGAGGAATTAGTGGAAATAATCTTAAAACCCGCCAGAGATCCAGGAGCGATCGAGGTTTTCCTCGCTTTTACCGGTTATTCTGGCGGCCCACTCCCGGAAGACCTACTGCCGATTCTCCCCTGTCCAGCTATTCTGCTTTGGGGTAGCGAGGATCCCTGGGAACCCTTGCCCTTGGGCCAAGAATTAGCACGATTCCCGACAGTAAAAAAGTTTATCCCCTTAGCTGGCTTAGGCCACTGTCCCCAGGACGAGGCCCCAGAAATAGTTAATCCGATTTTATTAGACTTCCTGCAAGCTCCTATCTAGGGTTTGCGGCAAAAAGTTTGTTGGTGGGGGTAGGGCTGTCTCTTA
>NZ_JADEVX010000219.1:0-6336 GCF_015207925.1 Microcystis sp. LEGE 00066
ACCTATGACTGTTTTTGAGGGAAATTTTACCGAGGACATATCCTCTTGGCGCTTTGCGATCGTGATTGGTCGTTTTAATGATCTGGTCACTGATAAACTGTTATCAGGCTGTCAAGACTGTCTCAAGCGTCACGGGGTTGATGTTAATCCCGATGGCACACAAGTGGATTATATCTGGGTACCGGGTAGCTTTGAAGTGCCAATGGTAGCCCGTCAAGTCGCCCTTTCCCACCGTTACGATGCCGTTATTTGTCTAGGGGCAATTATTCGCGGACAAACGCCCCATTTTGACTACGTTGCTGCCGAGGCTGCTAAAGGCATCGCTGCGGCCGCTTTTCAGACAGGTGTTCCCGTTGTCTTCGGTATTCTCACCACTGATACGCTACAACAGGCCCTCGAACGGGCCGGGATTAAAAGTAATTTGGGCTGGAATT
Source organism: Microcystis sp. LEGE 00066 (assembly GCF_015207925.1). Classification (NCBI taxonomy): domain Bacteria; kingdom Bacillati; phylum Cyanobacteriota; class Cyanophyceae; order Chroococcales; family Microcystaceae; genus Microcystis; species Microcystis sp. LEGE 00066. The sequence goes on from NZ_JADEVX010000219.1 coordinate 435, forward strand.
ATGGCTTATCTGCCCTAGAAATGGCTAGTCTCATGCGTCAATTGCGCCCCCGGGATGAAGATAAACCCCTAGGATTATTGCAAAATAATCCCCCACAGGCACTGATGGAAGGCTAAGAAAATTCCCCCAGCATTTAGGGTTTTAGTTGTCCCCACTCCCCGCTGTCGAGAGAATCAAGACTCTGGAATTAGATTTAGAACCAGAGGGGCGGATTACGGCAGCTTTTGAGGCTATGGAACGCCCTATCACTGAAAAATTCGCCGCCATTGACAAGTGCTTTGATCGCTTGCAACATCAGTTCAACCGACTACAGGCTAAGATAGAAGTGGTTCTCGAAGCTATTACCGGTTTGGGGGATTGGCCAGAAGATGAATTATTGTAAAAAAATGCTCCAAACCAGTTGACAAATGCTCTGAGATTTGGGATACTTAGGGGAGTGTGAAAAACGGCTTGCGGGCATAGCTCAGTGGTAGAGCGTCACCTTGCCAAGGTGAATGTCGCGCGTTCGAATCGCGTTGCCCGCTTGAAAAAATCTTGAAATAGCTCTTAAGATTAGTAGGAATAATTTAGGGATATCCCTTAATATGGGAATTATCCGTGAGCAATAGGGTTGAGGATTTTGGGCAACCATTGAATCCCTGAGCTATTGACCACGAGCGACTAAAAACAACCGTTTATAAACAAAAATTTAGCTTGTGCGACCGCATAAATATACCAAAATCGACCAACACCAAGACTATCCTTGTCCCTGTCGTCGGAAAGGGACATTATGCCCGATTTTATTGACCGATGCCTTTGGCTGCGATCGCTGTCAACAAATATTTGTGCTACAGGAAAACGGCCAAATTATCGAACAATTAGCCCCCCACTATCCCTATAAACGCAGTTGGTGCTGGACGGGATTTCGTTGGGTGAGTACCAATCAGCGCCTTGGACAAGAGGTATTAGCCCTGATGGTGGGGATAATTCTGTTATTATCGGTCGTCTGGCTACCCTTAATTTTAAAATCACCGCCGGGGGTAAGCGTGATTTTTGGGGCAATTCTAGTTATGCTATTAGTTATTTTGCCCGCGTTAATCTTTTGGTTAGCCTATCGACGCTAGACAAGAATCTATGATCGAAAGTTCCTCCATCCCCCCCCTGACGATCTTTAAGCAAGCATACAATGCTTTTCTGGCTCTAGGTCAATTTAATGGCAATGAAAGAAATCGCGGAGTAATTGCGATCGCTAATGCCATTAAAACTGGCTTTGATCGTATTTTAGAAGCCAATACCCTCGATTTAGAAGTCAGTCGAGAGATGGCTGTCTCAGAACAAATGATTCGCTGGCTACGGTTAACTCCCGAACGTTTAGAGACGACGGTGGAGGTATTACAACAACTAGCGGAAGCATCGGATCCGCTGCAACAGGTAATTAACGCAGCCTATCAACTCAATCCTTCCCAAACCTATTGCCAAAGGATGCCTTTAGGAGTGATTGCCTTCGTCTATGAAGGTTTTCCAGAATTAGCGATGGTAGCGGCGGGATTTTCCCTAAAAAGTGGCAATAGTTTGATTATTCGCGGTTCCAATGCCTCTAGTCATTCCGATGAGGTGATTACGGAAATTATCCAAGAAGCATTGGAAGATGTGGGTTTACCCGTGGATTGTGTGAGTGGTTTACCCTGTGATTCTAGTCCCTCCCTAGAGGAGTTGCTGACCCAGGAAAATTATGTTAATTTGATCATTCCCTACGGTCGCCCTAGTTTAATCGGTCGGGTGAGTCAATTGGCTACGGTTCCCGTTTTGCGTGCGGCCATGGGAAACTGTTATTTGTATTGGTCTCCTAGTGGCGATTTGGAGTTAGCTCGTCAGGTAATTATCGATAGTCATGGCAGCATACCAGATCCGGTTAACGCGATCGAAAAAGTTTTAATTAGTCCCCATCACAATTCTTCGACTTTAAGTCGTTTGTTTAAAAGTTTGCAGGAAAAAGGCTTTAAATTGCGGGGAGATACCCGATTAGCGGCGGATTTTCCCGAACATTTAACCATTGCCACCGATAATGATTGGCAAAGACCCTATTTAGAAAAAAAGCTGGCCTTTAGGTTAGTGGATACCCTAACTGATGCGATCTCTTGGATTAATAAGTATAGTAGCGGTCATGCGGATTGTATTGTCACCGAATCCTATCGAGAAAGTCGTCAATTCGCCATGGAGTCCGATAGTGCTTTAGTTTATATCAATTCCTCACCCCGATTTGATCGCAATCCCAAACAGGGAGAATCGGTATTTTTGGGCATTTCCAACCAAAAAGGCCAGCGCCGGGGGTTAATCAACCTAGAAACCTTTACCACCCTTAAACAGGTAGTGCAGGGCTAGTTTTTTTCAGTAAACAGTAAACAGTGAACAGTAAACAGTAAACAGTAACCAATCACTAACCACTAATCAATGATAACTGATAACTGATAACTGATAACTGAGGGATCGGACTTGCCTCGACCGTGCTTTTTTAACAGCAACCGCCCCCATTATAGTGCCAAGTGGACTCGGTGATGAGGATATCTTCGGGAGACAAACGAGCTAAGTTGCTCGCAGTTTTATCACAGACGGCCACTGGTAATCCTTTGGCTAAAATATGCCCAGCACCATCATCAAAAATTGCCTCCGTACCAGTATAAATAGCAGTTTTGCCGGTAAAAATACAGGCCCCATCTTCGGGAATAGCTACTTTAAAAGCAACGGAATCCAAACTTTCTAAGAGGAGCGGCTCGGCTAAATTATAACTCTGACAGTCCAGTAAACGATAGGGACGACGGGCCCGAATTTCTACCTGACCAAAACCAGCAGCAATCAACTGTTGAATATAATCATCGTAGGTTAAGGCCCCCGATAGACACATAGCCCTTAAACGCTGATCTTCTTGCAAATGTTCAGGAATTGGACGAGGGGCGATCGGATCACTCATCAGTAAACGTCCTCCCGGTTTTAAGACGCGAAAAGCCTCGCGTAAAGCTAACTGTAAATCGGCTGGTTTAAAGATATTAAAAAGACAATTCTGCGCCACTACATCGACGGAGGCATCCTCCACCGGCAATTCAAAAGCGGAACCATCTTTAATTTCCACAAAATCGAGACTAAACCAGGGATTTTCTGGCAGTGCTTCGCCGAGATTTCTTTGGGCTGCCCAACGCATTTCCGGCACTGGATCCACCGCAATGACTCCCCCCGGACGACGGGAAAAATAGGCGAATTGCAGTGCTTCTAAACCACCACCCACACCCACATACAAAACCCTGGGAGAATTGCCCAATTCATTAACCTGCACCGTCGTGCCACAACCATAGTTCATCTCCTGCATAATGGCGGGGATTTTTAACCCCGGCAGTTGCAAAGGACTGCTTTGAACACAACATAGCCCCACTTCGGGAGCTTGGGCTACTTCGCTGTAAAATTTGGCAGTAGCTTCCAGATAAGTCATTTTCATCCTTTAAACTCCTTTTCTCTGATCAATTCAAGGACTTACTTCGCATCCTCGCCCAACGCTATCTTAGCAGGGTGGATCGGCACCCCCCTGATCAAGAGCGGATTTCAGGAGGGATCGAACCTAAAATCCCTTTTTAATTTAATTATAACCAGCTACTTAGCTGCATATCGAGGGATTTCTTCATCCCCAAACCGATCGAGAAGTTACCGGGTTAATCTAGGATTAGCTCCTGTTGACGGCTGTAGAGAGGACAGAAATATGATACTGACAATAATCGATCGCCTTACGGAAACCAACCCGCAAATTATGCGAGAATGGCAAGGAAGATTAACCCCGAAAAATATCTCGATCGCCTCGATTATCTCCCTTGTTGGTCAATTATTAGTTTACTTGTACTATCAAAATCTCTTGCCAGTAGGAGCGGGATTTAGTCGTTACTGTACCGCTAATCCCCCCAATAACAACGACTATTATCCCTATAGTGGGCTTAAATACTGTATCCAAGACTTAAATGGTCAATGGATGATTATCTCCCGGTTATGGTGGTTAGATATCTTCACTTTTCTGAGTATTACCGGCATTTTCGCTCTTTTAGTGGTGGGAACCTATCAATTAATCGCGGATCTTTCTGGGGAAGAGCGCCGAGGTACACTTAATTTTATCCGTCTGAGTCCCCAACCCGCCAAAACGATTTTGATCGGCAAAATTTTCGGGGTTCCCATTCTCCTCTATCTCGTCTGTCTTCTCGCTTTACCCTTTCACTTGGGGGCGGGTTTATTAGCAGGTATTCCCTTGTCGTTAATTTTAGCCTTCTACGCGGTTCTGATCGCTAGTTGTGCCTTTTTCTATCATGCTGCCCTTAGTTTCGCTTTAGCCACGCCATGGTTAGGAGGATTTCAACCCTGGTTAGGCAGTGCTACAGTCTTAATCTTTGTGTTTTATAGCAGTATTTTTACTTTATCGGGCTATGGCGGTTCCCGTACCCCCTTTGATTGGTTAATTCTCTTTAATCCTAGTTTTTTCCTTCCCTATCTAGTTAAATCTACCTTTCTCCCCCCCGATGCGGTACGCTATCTAGGAATCTCACAAATCTTCGATCTGCGTTGGTACGGTCAATCTCTCTGGCAATCGGTTATAATGGGTATTAGCTTAATTTTGCTCAATTTTGCCCTCTGCACCTACGGTTTAACCAGAATTCTCCAGCGTCGCTTCCATAATCCCCTCGCTACTCTTGTTAGTAAACCCCAAAGTTACTGGATGATGGGCTGTTTTAGTGCCATTAGCCTAGGTTTTGTCTTCCAAACGCTGGAACCGAGCTATCTTTTCGATAATTTTGCGATTCTTAGCGTTTTTGTGGCAATTTTTGGCTTGTTAATCCTTTTTGCCCTCACTCCCCCCCGTCAAACTCTCCAAGATTGGGCGCGCTATCGTCATCTGCAAGGAAAAACGGGCATTAGTCTGGGGAAAGCTCTAATCTTTGGCGAAAAAAGTCCTTCTACCCTAGCCATGGCTGTTAACCTCGCTATTGCCATTTTATTCATCCTTCCCGCTATTTTTATCGCCCCTCTCCATCAATATAAACTAGCCACTGCAGCCGGGTTTCTCTTGGCAATGAACATGATTTTAGTCTATGCCGCTATCGCCCAATTATTGATGTTAGGCAGCACAAATAAACGCGCTTTGCTGGCAGCTACTAGCATCGGCATTTTGATTATTTTCCCCTTCCTCTGTTTTGCTGTCTTGAGAGTTAATCCCAGTCAATCTCCGCTTTTATGGTTTTTTACTTTTCTTCCCATTGCCGCTACTAAATACGCTACACTTCCCTCTTTCGCTTTGGCAATCTTCGGTCAGTGGTTGGGTTTAACCCTCGTCGGATGGCAAATTAATCGGCAATTAAATCGCCTTGGTGCCTCGACAACTAAAGCGTTAATGCCAAGCTGAAAAATACCGACTCACGGGGGGGATTAAATAATATCTCTGCCGACAATTTTCTCCCCTTGAGTATCGGGTAAATTTTTTTTTCCAAAAAAGCTTGACAAAACCCCACGATTTGACAGATAATTTCTTATATAATGGGAATACCTGCCTGCGACCCCCCTTTTTTCAGGTCAAATAAAGCCCCAAAAAATGGTTCTTCCGAACTTACCATGTAAAATAAACTAGCAAAATGCCAATTTAATAAACATCTAAGACTAAAGTTTTTAAAGTTTCTAAATCCATAGCCTCTCCTTTTAATCACCTTCAGTTTATTGTTAATTCCTTCCACTGTTCCCTGGGTTGTTCGGTTATCAAAATAGGCAGTTATTTCATCAATCCACCGCCTCATTGTCTGGCAGCTTTTAGGAAAGTAAGCCATCGCCTTTTTGAGCCAATCACTCAAGGCAAATAATCCCTCATTCCCCTCCGCATTTTTCTCAAATACTTCTCTAAATTCCT
>NZ_JADEVX010000220.1:0-6299 GCF_015207925.1 Microcystis sp. LEGE 00066
TAAGAGACAGGGTGTGGGGTGTGGGGTGTGGGGTTTTACCCATTTTCAGGGGGTCAATTACCTAATTTTCAGGGAAAAAGAGCCTAAATTTCCCCCCCGATCCCCCCAAGGTCTGGCACTTTTTGATGGGAAAAAAGTCTAAAATTCTTATCCAACAAGGTTTTTAGATTTATTCAGCAGACCCTAATTATCTTTTCTATAATTGGGCTACAGTTTTTGGAAAATAGTTTTAGTATTTACTCTGTTGATTGAGAAACCCTGACCTAGTAAGCTAGGACGCATTTACGCAACGAATTTTAACTGCGCCTCAAGAAGTAATTTAAATGCACGGGCAGCTTAATACCTCTAGGTTTTTTAATTCTCAATAATGCTTTTCTTATTGCTGTGAATAATCAGGCTCTTGGATAAATTAATTTAAGAAAAAATTTATTTTTTTCTTAAACTTATCTATTTATAATCATAAGTAGATGAAAGATTTAGCCCCAGGGCAGAAAGGTTGGGCTGGTCTTTTTCCCTAACCATAAACAGAAAAAATTCAACACCCCCAGGTAATTGACCGATTAATTTTCGGAAAATGGGGTGTGCCTGCTGATGAAGACAACACAATTAAGTTCCAATTTATCTAGTACAGATATGTCATCTCTAGAAGATTTTTTGAGTTTTGACGGAGCCTCCCCAATCACCTTTGATTTAACAGGTTCCGACGATTTAACTGTATCGAAGGAAACTTCTCCCTTAGGAGTCCTGAACTCTAACCCCTCCCCATCTACAGTCTCCTCTGAGGCCCCCACGGTTCCAGTCTCCCCTGCTGCTACGAGTCAAGTGGTCTTTCCCGCTTCTCTTAGTATTGACTCTTCTGGTTATCTCGCCAGTCCAGCGCCGAGTCCTGCCTCTGTACCCACTACCGACCCCGTCACCACCAGTCCAGCGTCGGGTCTTGTCTCTGTACCCACTACCGCCCCCGTCACCTCCGAGCTAAGACCGGCAGCAACTAGCACCCTTGCCCCTTATGCTCCCAATCAACTGATTGTCAAGTTCAAGAAGGGAATCGCCAGCGCCCAAGTTGCTCAGTTTCGGTCCCTCTTTGGTGCTGTCAGTACCCAGACGATTAAACTAACGGGGGCGCAGGTTTGGAAGTTATCCGGGTCGCTCTCTGTGGAGAAGATTCTGGCACAATATCGCTCCAATCCGATTTTTGAATACATTGAGCCCGACTATATTCTGAGGAAAGGCACAATCACTCCGAGGGCGACATTCCCCAACGACCCCAGTTTTAATCAACTTTGGGGATTGCATAACACCGGACAAAGTGGCGGTACTCCCGATGCCGATATTGATGCCCCTGAAGCCTGGGATATTCAGACCGGCGATCCTAATTTAGTGATTGGAGTTATTGATACGGGGGTGGACTACAATCACCAAGACCTAGTTGGCAACATCTGGACAAACCCAGGGGAAATTGCTGGGGATGGCATTGACAACGATGGCAATGGCTACGTTGATGACATTCGCGGTTGGGACTTTGCCTACAACGACAATAACCCCAGTGATGTTGATGGTCACGGAACCCATGTTTCGGGAACCATTGCTGGCAAAGGAAATAATGGGGTCGGCGTGACGGGGGTGGCTTGGAATGCCAAAATCATGCCCCTGAAGTTCCTTGATGATACGGGATCAGGCACTCTCTCCAATGCCATCTTGGCAATTAACTATGCGACGGCCAAAGGAGTTAAGCTCACCAATAATTCCTGGGGTGGCGGCGGTTTTAGTCAGGCGCTCTACGATGCGATTAATGCGGCGGGTCAGGCGGGAGCTTTATTTATTGCGGCGGCTGGTAATAGTGGACAAAACGCGGATATCAATCCCATGTATCCCGCTGCCTACAACCTCCCTAATATTATTTCCGTTGCTTCCACCACCCGCACCGATGCTCTCTCTTCCTTTTCCAACTATGGCTTAAACAGCGTAGATTTGGGTGCGCCTGGTTCAGACATTTACAGTCTAGCTCCTGGTGGTGGATACGCGACCCTTTCAGGGACATCCATGGCCAGTCCCCATGTGGCGGGGGCGGCGGCTTTGTTGTGGTCACAAAATCCCACCTGGACAGCCCAACAGGTGAAAAACACCTTAATGAACACGGGGGATTCTATTGCGGCTCTAGCAGGGAGAACGGTTTCTGGTAAGCGGCTCAATGTGTTTAACGCTTTGGCGGCGGCTAACTTACCTTCCGTAACCGTCAGTGTCAGTCCGGCCACTGTGCAGGAAGACGGTGTGACTAACTTGGTTTATACCTTTACTCGCACTAACTTAAACCTGAGTTCTCCCCTGACCGTTAACTTCGGGGCGAGTGGCATAGCCAACGCCGCCCCAGTGGGAAGCGACCCAGCCGATTACAACGTATTAACAGGTAGTGCTGTCACCTTTAACCCGACGACGAAACTGGGAACCGTCACTTTTGCTGCCGGTGCGACAACGGCAACGGTCGAGGTTGATCCCATTGCTGACACTATTGCCGAAATCGCTAACGAAACAGTGGCTCTCACGGTTAATAGCGGCACCGGTTATATTGGCGGTTCACCTGGAACAGCCACAGGAACGATTGTTTCCGAAGAAACCCTACCGATTTTTAGTAACCCTAACCCGATTACTATTCCTAACATTGGTTCCAGTACCCCCTATCCTTCCACTATTAATGTTTCAGGCTTAAGCGGTAATATTAATAGCCTGAAAGTAACGCTGACAAACCTGAGCCATACTTACCCCGATGATATTGATGTATTACTGGTCGGTCCGACGGGAACCAAAGCCCTATTAATGTCCGATGTGGGTGGCTCAGATGATGTCAATAATATCACTCTCACCTTTGATCCGACGGCCACCTCCTCCTTGCCCGATTCAGGGCTAATTACCAGTGGCAGTTATAAGGCCACAGACTTTGAAACCGGTGATATCTTTAACTCGCCCGCTCCCGGTGGCCCCTACGGTACGGACTTCTCCGTATTCAACGGCATCAACCCCAATGGAACCTGGAGCCTCTACGTTGTGGATGACGCGGGAGGGGACGTGGGAACTATTGCTGGTGGTTGGTCACTGAATATTGGTACAGGTACTGCGACTCCGGTGGTGACAGTAGTAGCCACCGATGCCGATGCTGGCGAACCCACCAACCCAGGGCAATTCACCCTCACCCGTACCGGTCCGACCACCAGTGCCTTGAGGGTCAACATGGCCATGAGTGGTACAGCAACCAATGGAGCGGATTATACGGCCATTCCCACCACTGTGACTTTTGCGGCGGGTTCCTCCACCGCAGTGGTTAACCTCAATGTCATTGACGACACCCTCCCAGAAGGCACGGAAACCGCCACCCTCACCGTCTTAGCCGGCTCTGGTTATACCCCCGGCAGTTTAGGCAATAAGTCTGGCTCTGCGGAAAGCAAAGGCAATGTCACACCATCTTCTAGTGCAACTGTAAGCATTGCCGACAATGAGCCGCCTCTGAACACAATTACCCTGAACGCGGCAGATACGGGATGGTACGATAACACGGGATTCCACATTCCTAGCAATACAAATTACATTGTAGGAGATAACGAAAACCCTAACATCCTTTATCGCAACTGGTTTACTTTCAATCTGCCCACATTGACCGCCCCGATTATCAGCGCTCAACTGAAGGTAAATACCTTTGGCTATAGTAGTCCGCAAACCAGTGAAACCTATGAGTTACGCGATGTCACGACGGCGGTACCCACCCTAACGGCGGGGGGAAGCGGTAAAACGGCGATCTATGCTGACTTAGGAGATGGTGCTATTTATGGCAGCCGGGTTTACACCAATGCAGACAATAACCTGATTCGTACCATTGACCTCAACGCCGCCGCCATCAGTGCCTTGACAGCGAAGAGTGGTCAAGCCTTTGCCCTGGGTGGTTTATTGACAACCCTGGACACGATTGACAATATCGAGTATGTCTTTGGTTCTTCAGGTCCTGTTCTGGGGGATGTGCAGTTAGTGCTGAATACGGGTACTGCCCTTCCCGTCGTCACAGTAGTAGCCACCGATGCCGATGCTGGCGAACCCACCAACCCAGGGCAATTCACCCTCACCCGTACCGGTCCGACCACCAGTGCCTTGAGGGTCAACATGGCCATGAGTGGTACAGCAACCAATGGAGCGGATTATACGGCCATTCCCACCACTGTGACTTTTGCGGCGGGTTCCTCCACCGCAGTGGTTAACCTCAATGTCATTGACGACACCCTCCCAGAAGGCACAGAAACCGCCATTCTCACCGTCTTAGCCGGCTCCGGTTATACCCCCGGCAGTTTAGGCAATAAGTCCGGCTCCGCTACAGCCAGTCAAGGCAATGTCACACCATCTTCTAGCGCAACCGTAAGCATTGCTGACAATGAGCCGCCTCTGAACACAATTACCTTGAACGCGGCAGATACGGGATGGTACGACAGCACGGGATTCCACGGTCCTACCAATACCAATTACGCTGCAGGAGATAGTAACATTGCTGATGGGAAGCTCTACCGCAACTGGTTTACCTTCAATCTGCCCACGTTGACAGCCCCGATTATCAGCGCTCAGTTACGGGTGAACACCTATGACTACGATAGTCCGCAAACCACTGAAACCTATCAGTTACGCGATGTCACGACGGCGGTACCTACCTTAACTGCGGGGGGAAGCGGTAAAACGGCGATTTATGCTGACTTAGGAGATGGTGCTATTTATGGCAGCCGAACCTACACCAATGCAGACGATAACCAGTTTCGTACCATTGACCTCAACGCCGCCGCCATCAGCGCCTTGACAGCCAAGAGTGGTCAAGCCTTTGCCCTCGGTGGTTTATTGACAACTCTGGATACGATTGACAACAGCGAGTACGTCTTTGGTTTTTCCAATGGCAATGTTGGAAATGTGCAGTTAATTCTGAATACAGGTACTGCGACTCCAGTGGTGACATTAGCCAGTAACTATAGCGGGGTGAGTGAAAACGGCAAAACTAACCTCGTCTATAACTTCACTCGTTCAGGAGCCACCACTAACTCTTTAACCGTTAACTTTACCCTTGCTGGTACGGCAACTCGTAGCAATGACTACAATGCCTACGGCGGGAATTTTGTCTCACCAACAACGGGTAATATTGTCTTCGCGCCTGGTCAGACAGCGGCTAAGATCGAGATCGTGACAACTGGAGATAGCGTCAGAGAAGCCAATGAAACAATCGCCTTTACCCTAGCGAGTGGCAGTGGCTATACCATTGGCACACCAGGTGCTGTCACCACTATGATCCTGAATGATGACGGTGTTCTCAATCAACAGGGAACCACGGGTAACGATGTGATCGAAGCCGGAACTACCCGCAATCTGAGCGGTCGAGCGGGCCATGACATTTTGATTGGTTCCAATGCCAGCGATATGTTAGTTGGCGGTGCAGGGAATGACACGATTACCTCTGGTACTGGTTTTGACGTAATTGCCTATAGCCTTGCCAGTGAAGGCCAAGATACGATTACGGACTTCAACGTTTTCCAAGATACGCTCCAAGTCTCGGCGGCGGGTTTTGGTGGCGGATTAATCGCCGGTGAAAGTATTGCGGCGGCTCAATTTGTCTTGGGAACCGTCGCCACGACGGCCAGCCATCGCTTTATCTTTAATAAACCAACAGGCCAACTCTTCTTTGATGTGGATGGTAATGGTTCTGGCGCTGCAAGGCTACTGGCGACCTTGACTCCTAACCTTAACTTGACAGCAGATAATATCTTTGCGGCTTAGAATCGCGCAAGATAGGTTATTAAACTAGAGTGCGTCATCATTTAAGTCTGACAACAACTCCGGGCAAGGGGACTGGGTTCTGAGTCCCCTTGTCAAGACGTGAGTTCGACGGAGCTAAAAAATAGCAGGAGGTAGAGCAGGGAAGCCCTTTGGCTCTAAATCCAAGGAGGGTTTTTTGGGCAAATAGCTATAAGCAATCAAGCCAGCAAAGAGATTGACGAGAAAGTTCCAAACGCTGCGATGTCTGGAATGTTCAATCTGGCAGATATTTTTCAGTTCGTCGTTAACTGTTTCAATTAAAGAACGCTTGCGAAGCAAGATTTTATCAATAATTTTGACTAATTTTTGCTTCATCTTCTTTTTGGAGCGGGTAATTAATTGTAACCCACATTCCGCACCCTAAGCTGTCACAGAGAGAAATTACGGAGAGAAAAAATCAAAGTGAGCATAAAAATAAACATAAGGAGCGAAAAAAGGCATTTGAGAAACAGTAAAGCACCAAAAATGGC
>NZ_JADEVX010000221.1:0-6299 GCF_015207925.1 Microcystis sp. LEGE 00066
CCACACCCCACACCCCATTCACTTGATTATGGAACTACCAGAATTAAATATAGAGACAATTTGGGCGATTATTAACGATGAAATTGACGACGAAACCGTTAATAAATTGGTTTGGCAAAGTTTAGGTTATCGCTACGATGAAAGTCAAGGAAAATGGGATAATAGTCAAGTAGAGGAAGATTGGCTCCGTGAATATCCCGAACCCCCGGATTTTATTGCCAATCGTCCCCCAACAGTAAAATTAACTCGATCGATCTTGCCAGAAAATAAACAATTATTAAAAGATAAATTGGGGTTTACCGGTTATAAAATTGGCGAATTCAATCCCCGCATGACTCGCCGTGCCACCGCCGCTAATTGGTTGTGCTTTTATGGGTTAAAATAGATCAGGAAAGTTATTTTATCAAGCTTCTAGCATGGTTACTATCCCTGTCAAGTCCTCCTCTCATCCCCTAGCATCCTATATTGAGCGTCTCACTGCTGGGGAAGCATTGTTAAAAGATACTCCCCAGAATTTGATCGAGGTAGTGGGTATCCTGAAAAGTTACGGAGTGGTGTTAGATGCTTATTCCAAAAATTTAATTTATATTGCGGAAAATCAGTTTTTGGTTTTTTTCCCTTTCTTTAAATATTTTAATGGTCAAGTATCTTGGCAAAAATTACTACAACACTGGTGGCATAATCGCATTAATTTTGAGTATGCTGAATATTGTATGAAAGCCATGTTTTGGCATGGTGGGGGTGGTTTAGATAGTTATGTAGATGGTGCCGCTTTTCGGGAAGTGACAGCCAAAGTTATTCAAGCCAAATTTAGTAATAATCCCCTAGTTCTAATTTTAAATAAAGCCTTTCCTGAATTTTTGCCAGAACAAATGCGGATGATGGCCTACTATAGCGGTTTAGGTCAATTTTGGCGAATTATGGCCGATACTTTTTTAAGTTTATCCGATCTCTACGATGTCGGAAAAATTACTAATATTCCCGAAGTGGTGGCACACATTAAGAAAAATTTAGTCGATAATGCTAGTCAAGCAATTGTCTATCAGGTAAAAATCAAAGGACAAACCTATGATCTGATCCCAAAATCGGCAGGATTAACCTTTCTTGCAGATACGGCAATCCCCTACGTCGAGGCGGTTTTCTTTCGCGGAACACCTTTCCCCGGTACAATTTCCTATAATGCCCAAGCCTATCAAATTCCCTACGATCAAGGAATGTTTGCCTATGGTGCTTTGTATGCGGATCCTTTACCCATCGGAGGTGCAGGGATTCCTCCCACACTATTAATGCAGGATATGCGTCACTTTTTACCAGATTATCTGCACGACATTTATAAAAAGAGTTTTCGTCAAGAGGAAGATTTATTAGTCCAGATCTGCGAAACTTTTCAAAAGTCGATGTTTTGTGTGACAACGGCAGCCATTCAAGGATTAGCACCTTACCCTTTAACTACCACAGATTTAAAAGAACAAAAAGCCAATCGCATCTATCTAGAAGCATGGATGAATCGCTTTGTCAAGTCAAGATTAGAAGCGGTAAATCAATAATTATTCTGCCGATAAATCGGTAAGTTTTGCAGTCAACAAACCCCCTTTACATTTATGTCAGATATTAACGCCCAACTTCAGGATATTTTAGCTCAATTGCAATCTTTAACCGAACGGGTTGCCCTCATCGAAGCGCGGCAGATGTTAGTACCAGACATCGAGCGCTATGGTAAATTACAGCAATTACTAGCTGAGGGGAACTTTAGGGAGGCAGACGCAGAAACTCTCCGAGTTATCCTCGAAACTGCCGGCAGAACCCGCGATACTTTAACCCCAGAGGATATGATGCGGTTTCCCGTTAATGTGATTCGAGTACTCGATCGCCTTTGGAAAAATTATAGCGGCGATCATTTCGGTTTTAGCAATCAGGTGAAGTTATATTTTGCCGCCGGCGGTAGTATTAACACCCTGCGTACCCAAGACGCGGAAACGATTAGAAAATTTGGGGAATTGGTAGGATGGCGCGATAAAGATGAGTGGCGTATCGATGATTATGATCACTGGGATTTTAGTCTAGCGGCTCCTGAAGGCTGTTTTCCCGCTCTCTGGTGGAAGTCTCCCTACGGGTTAAAAATGGTGACTTTTTGCTTTACTCGCCTGATAGAGTGCGATTTATAGGCAATGAAAGGGATTATCGACTATTTTCGGGCTTTATTATCCCCCCAATTTGCTCCCACCGGGATAAAAGTGGCTGTAGTAGTGGGGACAATTTTATTGACAATTAACCACGGTTATGCTATAGTGGGCGGCCGTATGACAAGCGATCGCTGGCTGGCGGCATTACTGACTTATCTAGTTCCCTATCTGGTCAATGTTCATGGGCAGTATAGCAGTTATCGCCGTCAGCAGTGGCCGAAAAAATCCCAACAATAAAGGCAATGAATATACCTCTAAGTGGTGATTTCTTTGACTCTAGGGAACTCTCTGTTAGCAGAGGGCTGCTATGATAGCGATCGAGACGAATATTCATGAGTCCGATTTACCATGGCTGCTGTTTTATTGAAAACTGGCGAATTCCAAGAAATCCCTGATGATCAGTTAATTTCTTTCCTCGAGAAAAACCGAGATTTGATTCAAGATCGACAATCACCCAGAAAAAGAGTGATTAAAAGACCTATACCGTTCAATGTGACTTCTTTCGAGTCTTTTAAACTATAAAATAGCAGCAGTATCTACTCTAGGGTAAGATTAACTCCCTTAGCTAGGATTTGATAAATGCGATCGCTCTCTTTTCAGTAAGGCACTAGCGAGAAAAATACCCAGTATTGCCAATACAGCCATAGCATAAAAAGCATAAGTGTAAGTACCGAACCAATCGCGAATTCTACCAGTTACTAAAGTTCCGATCAAAGCACCAACACCGTAGGCAGTAAAAACAATACCGTAATTTTGGGCGTAGTGGTCAGGATTAAAGAAGTGGAGAGTGGTAGCGGGAGCTAGGGCTAACCATCCCCCTAAACAGAACCAAAATAGACAAAAAGCCACTAGATAGCTAGTAACTGCCCCTTTTTCGGACTTGACCATCAACAGGCAACCGATCAAAATGAGTGTATAGGCCCCGATCGCTAAATAATGGGGTTTCCAGCGATCGCTCAACCAACCGAACAAAGGACGACTAATACCATTAAACAAGGCAAAGAGAGCAACACTACTAGCCGCTAACCCCGGCTCAATCTGGATAATTTCCTCAGCGACGGGACTAGAAATACCGATAGCACTCAAGCCAATTAAAGCACCAATGGCATAGCAAAGCCATAAACCATAAAATGAGCGACTTTTCAGCATATTCACTGGATAATTGGCCTGAAAGTCGGATTTTCGATTAGCTAAATTGGCGGGAGGTTGCCAGTCCCGGGGGGGTAACTTCATGGCGAGGGCAATCATCACAATAATTATTGTAAAGATAATCCCCAAAAATCTTAAACTTGGTCTAACGCTATATTCATTGATCAATCGATTGGCTAAAGGTGCGGTAATCAGGGGAGAAAGGCCAAATCCGATGATAGTTAAACCCACCGCTAAACCTTTTTTGTCGGGAAACCAGCGTGCCACCACTGCCATGGGAACACCGTAAGCGATGCCGACTCCTGTGCCAGCAATGACTCCGTAGGTCAGAATAATTGTCTGGATCTGAGCGGCAAAACTAGCGAGAATATAGCCTAAACCGACGATAATTCCGCCGATAGCGGTCATCCTGCGAGTACCTACCCGGGGGATAAAAAAACCAGCGATCGGCATAGAAGCGGCATAAAATACTAGGGCCACAGTGTAGGGTAGTAAGCTTTCCGTGGCGCTGAGATTTAATTCTGTTTCTAGGGGTTTTCTAAAGATACTCCAAGAGTACACCGTCCCTAAACAGAGTAAAACACCCATTCCTAGAGGTATTAATAACCATCTACCTTTGGCCGCGGGTAATCCCAAAACTGTCAACTCGGAATCATAATTACTGGTAGTCATAGATCGCCGTGACTCTTTCTAGACTTGCTGGCCAGTATTCTAGATGAGATCATGGCTAATGGGGCCAATTTTCCAGAAAATTTTCCGATTAAAATGAGGGGGTGAAATAATTCACCCCCTTAAAAGTCTCTCCCCATCTATAGCTGAGGGACTTCTGACGAACTTTAACTAAACTGCTGCGAAGTAAACTTTTGACTTCACAGGATCGGGAACCATAGTAGCATCCCCTTCTTGCCAACCGGCGGGACAAACTTCATCCGGATGGGATTGGACGTATTGAATCGCTTTCAGAGTGCGGAGGGTTTCATCGACACTGCGACCAAAGGAAAGATTATTAATAGTAGCGTGTTGGATAACACCTTCTTTATCGATGATAAAGAGACCACGCAGGGATACCCCCGCATCAGGATCAAGAACATTGTAAGCGGTGCTGATTTCTTTTTTCAGATCCGACACCAAAGGATAGGCCACATCCCCCACACCGCCGGATTTTCTCTCGGTTTGAATCCATGCGAGGTGAGCAAATTCGCTATCGACGGACACCCCTAAAATTTGGGTGTTGATACTGCTAAATTCGCTAACTCGATCGCTGAAAGCGGTAATTTCCGTGGGGCAAACAAAGGTAAAATCGAGGGGATAGAAGAATAAAACGACGTATTTACCCCGATAATCCGATAATTTGATGGTTTTGAACTCTTGATCGAAAACGGCGGTCGCGGTGAAATCCGGCGCCGCTTGTCCGACTCTTAAGCAACCTTCGGCGGTCATACTTTTAATCTCCTTAATCTAGTTTCTGGGAAAATGCAACTATTTTTACATTCCTTAACAACTATATCATAGTCATAACGATTTTGAGTAATTGGCCGTTAGTTGGGGATTGGGGTCGGAAGTGGGGAAGTGGGGAGACCAGTTCGTGTGTGTTGCGGGGGAGAATAAATAAAAGCTGTGTACTGGAAACAACACACCATGCTGATCAAGGATTTATGCGATCGCCTGACAGAGTGATAATAGGTAACACATCATTGGAGCGGACAGATGTGATATTTTGGGTTAGAATTGACCATTAGAGACGATTTGCTGCCGATCAATTCAGCCGTTAGCTTGCAGTAACGAACCTATGAAAATTGAGGATTTTGGCAATGTTCAGTTATCTTAAAGGATTTTTAGTTAGCCATGCTTCGAAGCTAATTCTATCTTTGTTGGTCGGAGTACCAGTGATCACAACTGTGAGTATCATTATATCCAATCAAATCGCCAAAAAAGAACCTATAGATTTGCAACCCGAAGAAGTAGTACGCAGACTACAAGAAGATTATCCGGGTTGGCAAGATAAACTTTTTGCTTGTCCTTGTACTGAAGACGAGATTATTCAACAAAGGATTATTAACGCAAAATCCTATCCATTGACACCATAAAATGCAGCCGAGCGTCAACTTGAAATGTCTTATCATCCGGGAGCTAAAGGTTTTTATCGTTCTGCTGCTCCTGAGGAATATCGACCGGAAGGAAGGAACGATTTATACCCATTAAGGCCAGGTCAGCAATGTACTTACGATGAGAATGGTAGATTAATCACCCATGGACCAGCAGCCGGAACACCCGATGCCTATGGTTCCAATGCGACGGATTCCTATTTCTTTACGTCTATAGGTAAATTTATAGGTAAAGGTGATTTTAGTGGATTGCATATAACATGGGATGTGGACACTTATAAAAAGTTGGGATGGCGAGAGTATCACAAGATTTGGAAGCCGAACAACGGTAATAGCTGCCTATTCAATCCTTCGCCAGAAGGTGAACGAGGTTTACTAGAATTAGAAAAACAAGCCAAAGCTAAGCTTGGACTTCCTAGACTATTATATAAAGGTGAATTTACACGACAAGGGATAAATTTTTATGCGGAGGAATGGATTGATAGTATTAGAGTATTCAAAAGGGATAATCTAGAAGGTTCTCCAAGGACAATATATGAAATTCAGAAAAGATTACTAAGAAAAGAGCAAGGACAGCAAGAATATCGAGAAAGACGGCTCTTCGTTACTCTTTATGCTAAATCAACAGACAAGATGCCAAGATAACATACTTCTAACCCAAAAATTCCGAAAGTTTCTAAAGCCATAGCCTCTTCTTTTTATTAGTTTAAGTTTATTGTTGATTCCCTCGACCACCCCATTCGTTGTCCTTCGCTCGAAATAACTAATTATTTCTCCAAACCAGTTTCGGATTGTTTGACAACTCTTAGTAAAAACACTGGAGGATTTTGCCAACCATTCCGAGATGGATAGCATTCCCTCT
>NZ_JADEVX010000374.1:0-1170 GCF_015207925.1 Microcystis sp. LEGE 00066
TCTTTTGATATTAACTTATTTGTGCCTTAAGTCCTTTCCTGTATGAATTTCAGCTACTTTTGAGCTTAGGTACTCTCATTGAATTTTATTTTAAGTTAATTATTTGCATAACAATTCCCGAAGAGCCGATATTTTAGTGGATATTGATAGCTTAACCAATAATACAACTTATCTAGTAATTGCCTTAAAACCCGCACCTATACAAGTAACTTGGTTAGGATTAGATGCGTCGGGAATCCCTGCGATTGATTATTTTATTGCCGATAACTACGTTTTACCCGAAAATGCTGAAGAAATTTATTCAGAAAAAATCATCCGACTTCCTAACTCTTATTTATCTGTAGATGGTTTTGAAGTGGGTGTTCCCACTAGGAGAAGAACTGATTTAAATATTCCCGATGATGCTATTATTTATCTGACCGTGCAATCGGGATTAAAACGCACCTTAAACATGATTTATCTGCAATTGCAGATTCTTCAACAGGTTCCTAATAGCTATCTTTTAATCAAAGGTTTTGCCGACAAAGAAACCATTCGAGAATTATTTCTCAAAAGTGCTGACGAATTGGGAATTAGTCAAGATAGATTAAGATTTTTGCCCAATGATTTGCATGAGGAAACCCATCGCGCTAATCTAGGAATTGCTGATATAATTCTCGATACCTATCCCTATAGTGGTGCTACCACAACCCTAGAAACCCTATGGATGGGGATTCCTTTAGTCACTAGGGTTGGTGAACAATTTGCAGCCCGCAATAGCTATACTTTTATGAAAAATGCTGGCATTAGTCAGGGTATAGCTTGGAGTGAGGAGGAATATGTGCAGTGGGGAATTAAGCTAGGATTGGATAAAAATTTGCGGGAAGAAGTCCGTTATCAATTACGTCAATCTCGTCACACATCTCCCCTCTGGAATGCCAAACAATTTACCAGAGATTTAGAAACTGCTTATCAACAAATGTGGAATATTTACAGCCTTTCTCATCAAGATGAAGTCTAACCTAATTTGCCATCGCCGACCGAGGACCGACTCTCTTAGGTTTGGTGGGTAAAATGTATTCTAAGATACAGTCCTGCTGGCGAGCGCGTGCAACGAACCACAAAGACACAAAGGACACCAAGATTGAACGCTCCTATATTAAGTTAAACCGATCACACAGAACCTAGAAG
>NZ_JADEVX010000222.1:0-6243 GCF_015207925.1 Microcystis sp. LEGE 00066
GCCATTTTTGGTGCTTTACTGTTTCTCAAATGCCTTTTTTCGCTCCTTATGTTTATTTTTATGCTCACTTTGATTTTTTCTCTCCGTAATTTCTCTCTGTGACAGCTTAGGGTGCGGAATGTGGGTTCAATAGGATTAGTTTGACCAGTTTCTTTCCCGACTGGTCGATGACGTTTACTGGGAATTACTGTCTTATAGGACTTCCAAAAGTCTGTGTAAGCAACTGCACATTGTCGGTAAACGCCTGGTAAACTAGCCCCAAAGTTTTTTGGCTGATTGACGACTCCTATCTCCGCGCATAGCAGCCAATAATTTCCCTTGTATTTCTATCAATTAACCGCCAAATATACACCTTGATTGTTTTAGAAAAAACAAAAGACCACATCTCATCACATTCTATAACTAATTTACCTTTTGGTTTGTCCGAAACCTTTATTTGACGAGGGACAGATGCCAATTTATTGTTGACATAATTTTGTAACCATGACCAACTTACCCCTGTTACTCTAGCAATTCCTCGTAAGGAAATTCGTTCGAGCAAGAGTTTATCAATTAATTGTTTGGTTTCGTCAGAGACGGTTTTATTAGTGGGATTGATCACAAACTGACGACCACATTCTTTACATTGACGTTTGGGTTTTCCATTATGAATAGAACCATTCTTGATTCTATGGTGAGAACCACAATTAGGACAGGGGAATAGAGGTGAACTAGGGGGGGATTTTTTCGGTGCTAGACTGATATTTGAGTAAGCCAGACAGAAGCCAGAAAAAGATATTTATCAGAAAAGTCATGATCAAGCTAGAGGTTTAAAGACTGATCGGGTTCCAATTATTTTTACTAATAAATATTTTAGACAATTCATACCAGGTAAGCAAGAGAACTACGCCACTACTACCGAATCATTACCTAATTCTACTACAAAATTGGAAGGAGGGGGCAACCATCGACCCCTACCTCCCACACTCCGAGAATGATTATTATTCTTGAGAATGAATAGTTTATTTTTTGGAAGTCCCTAACTCCTGTAATTTCAGCACCATCTCCACCAGTTGTTCTGGGGTCAGTTTTTTCAGGCTTTCCCTGTCTAGTAGCTGCTGCGGCTCTTTTTGCTTCATCCTCTCAATCTACACTTTTTTCTGTTTTTGTCAATCCCCTGACCTGAATCCTTACTAAATATCTTTGTCTTAGTTCATCTAAACTCTTTTTTTCATGGCTAGATAGGGACAGTAAATCACTTTGCCATTCGGGAAAAATGCCCCATCTTCTGTTAAGGAGAGATTAAATCTTGTCTCACCCAGGGCAATAGTCGTGATCGCTTCGGTAATAGCACTCGACATAAAAATTAGCTCACCAATCTAGATAAAATTTCTCGATGAATTAAAGCTCGATCGATTAAAAAATGTTTGCGATCGCTGGTTAATCCCTCTCCATTGGCATAAAAATTAATCCAAGTGTTACTAATATCATTAACTGCCTCTGGTAACTGATCTAATTCCCAACCAGGCATCGGGACTTCGGCAATTAATCGCGACACTTTCGGATCATAACTAAGGGCAAAACAACGACAATCTTCTGCTGCGGCCATAATTAAACTATGAAAGCGCATTCCGATCACCATTTCTACCCCACGAAATAAGCCTTTTAACTGTCTTGGATCCTCTAAGCTAATGATTTGATAATTTTCCCTTAATTGACGTGCTACAGCTTCACAGAGGGGCAAATCCCGCGACTTTTGAAAAGGGACTAAGAGAATAAACGCCCCCGTACTGGTTTGCAAATGAATTAAAGCTTGGGTTAATTTATCTAATTTTGCTGGGGTTAATAGGGGATGGGGACGTAAATTGACGGCGATTCTTGGGGCGGGTAAATCCGATAATCCCTTGACTGATTGAGCTTCTAAAGCCCATACTGGATCGGGGGCAACAATGGGACTAATACCCCAATTGGCGACTAAATGAGCCGAAGTATCATCGCGCACACTAACTAAACTACATTGTTTTAAGACTTTTTTGGTTAACCAACGGGTAAAAGGTCTATTTAATGGTCCAATTCCCTGGCCCCAAGCAATAGTTTTTAAGCCCAATAATTGAGCAAGAGCCATTAAACCACCGTAATAAATTGGACTGGCAAAACTGGTGACATCCTGCATTAAACTGCCGCCACCCCAGATAAATATATCGGCTTTTTTAAGAGTTTGAAAAACTTGCCACCAATCCCGACTAGGACAGGTTTCCACCCCATAACGTTGACTGGTTTCTCTGGGATTATTTGACAAAACAATAGGTTTAATTTCTGACGGCATCATCTGCAATAGAGACACTAATAATGCCTCATCTCCTCCGTTTCCTCTCCCATAATATCCACAAATTACTGCACGCATATATTCAGTTATCAGTTATCAGTTATCAGTTATCAGTTATCAGGCAGAAAAAGGCAAGAGTCAAAAGGCAAAAGGCAAAAGTATGGTAAATTTGTCTTCTGTCTCCTTTGTCCGCTTTGTTACTTTTTCCTTTAAAAATGTCTCTTAGTTTCTTAAGTTATGCCGTCAGCTACAAGTTAGCAGTGACCAGTTTTATTCGATTCAGTTATCAGTTTATCTATTTTCTTATTCCCACTCATAACTAATAGCTTAAACCTGATCACTGTTTACTGATCACTGATCACTGATTTAGTCGTCCATTTGCCAGGGTTCGGTGATGTTGTTTTCATCGAGGATATTTTTGGCTCTTAAAATCAAGATCAATTCACCTAGTATGGTGACATCGGGGGAACTATCAAACCATTGTAAAGAGACGGAATTATCTCTCTCTACTAGATAATAATTGTTCACGTCCCATTCGGCCAAAACTCGATCGATCACTAATAACACTTCCTCGGGTCTGGTGGCAATCGATCGAGGTAATTGATCACTAGGCCATAAAATAGCTACAGGATCGATCGCCTTGAGAATTGCTTGCCAACCGGGGAGAGGCACAATCGTTTGTTTATCCCCCACCGTTACCAGTCGAAAAGGTTCCTCGACGCTCAAACTTTCTGTGTGTTTTATATCAGTTACCGTCACCGGAAATCTTCCTACTAAAGGAATAATTCTGGCTAATTCGTCCTCATCCTGTAAACGATGGACGGGCAGCAGGGGAGCGCTACGGGTGGGAGTAACGGTAAAATCTTGTAGTAAAGACTCGATCGCCTGTCTGGCCGAGTCAGAATGGGCAAATTTCAAACCTTTAGCGATTAATTTCGCTCTTTCGGCTAAATCCCGCTTTTGTTTGCCCCGTTTCCAACACTGGTAAGCGATCGCATCTCCAGGATGACGGGTAAATTCACTGGGAATCTGGGATAAACGGGAAAAATCTTGGATAGCTTTGGCGATATCGTGTGCTTCAGCCACCTCAATCCTTTTTTCTGCCGCTAATTTCGCTGCTCCCAGTCTTTGTTCTTGGTTGAGAATCCGCAATTCGTATAGCACATCACTGCGCGGCCCGATGTAGTAACTTAATAAATCTTCATCTGCTCCTGCTTTGATTAAACTCTCAAAAACTTGGGCAGCGACAATAATTAAATTTTGTTGGGCATTTTGAAAACCCGTTTGTTCAAAGATTAACTGGGAATCGTAGCCAGCTTTTTGCAGTTTTTGACATTTTTGCCCCCAATTCACCCAATTTCCTTCCTTATGAAGCAGCGAGCGCATTAATTCGGTCGCTTCCGTTTCGCTGATTCGATCATCTGTACTGCGAGGCTGTTCTGTCATAGACAATTTGATCAAGCTACAATAACTAAAATTTATCTAATCCCTAAAAAATCTTCAATAGCAATTAAGGTTAACAGGATAGACTAGATAGTAACAGGATAGCTGACAATCACCCCCTTCGTACCTGTTAGGGCAAGTTTATCTTCAATGTCTAGATTAAGAGTTAATGGAAGCATTCCCCCCTCGTCCACAACTAACCCCGGTCAAAGGACGATGAAAACCAAGCGTCACCCCAAAGATAGCGCCTTGGGTTTAGTCTCTACCCTCAGCTTTCCGGCGATCGTCGGGACGGCGGATATGATGCTAAAATCCGCAGAAGTTACCCTCGTGGGTTACGAAAAAATTGGCGGTGGTCACTGTACGGCGATCGTGCGTGGTAATATTGCCGATGTGCGGTTAGCAGTGGAAGAAGGAGCAAAAACCGCCGCACAGTTCGGACAATTGGTATCTAAATCGGTTATTCCCCGACCGATGCCCAATTTAGAGGTAATTTTCCCAATTGGTAGCCGTTTAGCCGAAATTGCCCAAAGTCAACGGGGTTTCAGCAAACTGAGCAATATGTCGATCGGTCTCTTGGAAACCCGTGGTTTTCCTGCTATGGTGGGGGCAGCCGATGCCATGTTAAAATCGGCCGATGTGCAGTTAGCTTCCTACGAAACAATTGGGGATGGTTTGTGTACGGCCATTATCCGGGGTTCCGTCGCTAATGTGGCCGTAGCCATTGATGCGGGAATGCGGGAAGCGGAGAAAATCGGTGAACTGCACGCGGTGATGATTATTCCCCGTTTATTGGAAGATTTAGAACATACCCTACCGGTGGCCAGCTACTGGTTAGAAACTCCCGAACCTTTACCGATGTTGTTACCCAATACTGTCCGGGAAAAACAACGGGAATTAGTCGCTTTACCTGAATTGGAAAAAACCAAAATACCAATTCGTCGCCAAGAAATGCAGGAAAAAGTGTTAGAAGAAGTGATTCCCGTGGAAGTTATCACCGATGAGGACATTTATTAATTTTTATTTTCAGCTTTGCTCCTGTGCTGCTAAAAGTACAGGAGCAAAAGGTTGAATTAGAGTTTGCGGCAAAAAGTTTGTTACTGGGTGTGGATTTCCAGGTAAAAAATCTTTACAGAAGACCCCGACAATTAAACGAATCGAATAATTATAAATTTTTGTCAAGAGGTGCGGTCAGATCGAATAATCGTCGGTAGAATTGGCCTAATTGTCAGGAATTTGGTTAAACAAGGTTTTTGGCAATATACTAATCTAGCTAACACGCTTTTGGGCGTAATATAGGGAAAAGTTCTGGCGATCGCGCCTAAATGGGGTGATATGCCGAAAGTTAACCCATATCGTTACTCTGGAGAGTGTCATACAGAAAGTTTCCGTCTTTATGACGTAATTGCGAGGTTAGGCATGAAATTTCTAGCATTATTCGTACCTCGTTCAAGCTTTCTCTGTTAAACAAATTCACCCTTAATGCTAATAAAGAATGAAACGAAATTCACTAAGCCAAACGACGCATATACGGCATACAAAGTTGCTTGATTTAGGTATCTTGATCTTTTCGGTTGTAGCTCTTTGTTCAGCGATGCTCCTATCTTTTATATATGTTAATAATGACAATCCCAAAACCACCCCGTTTGTGCTGAGAAAAGATACTTATGACAAGCTTTTCCCTTTTTTATTGGGCACTGTTGCGGTAGGAGGGTTTGGACTTGCATATACACGAATTCAGCGATCAAAAGAGGACGAAATCGCACGTAAGAAGGCAGCAAAAGCGCTATTAGAACGAAGGATTAAGCGTCTGCAAGAAATTTATGCAATAGTTTTGACTTTATATCAAAATATTAGGCTACAACTTCGAAGACTGAGCATAGCTTTTATTTTTGACAAATATGATGGGCAATGGAAAATCCGGCGAAGCCTCTTTGAAGAGGTATTGTTTGCACTTAATGAATCTCAGATGGCGGGTGAAAAGATTGTTAAGACACTAGAATTTGAGCAGGATGCAATAAAGTCTGTAAGGCAAAAACACCATAGCGATGACGAAGATAATCAGGAGTATGAGAAACTTATTGATGATTTAAGATCCCAAATTGGCGGTATAGAAGGAGTTCTTCGCAATGTTTTGAAGTTGGTGGAGTGGCAGAGTATAACAGTTGGAACTTCTTCCGAAGAGGATCTTGTTGCAGTACCTCAGAAGTTTGTAAACTTTGTAGAAACAAGTTCTACCGGCAACTTGGGATTTCTAAAAATAATTCAGTATTTCAATAAGTTCTCAAAGAATATTCGACTACGAATAGCAATACTTGAGACTGAGTATGAATCATATGGTGATGAGTCATAATATCGTGTCTAAAATGGCTCTTCGTTACTTGTTATGGTTCGATAGGGGGGCATAAATCAACAAAATCTTTATCTGGTAAGGGATTTAATTGATTAGTTCGCTTTAGATAAAAAACAATTGACAAAAATCGCCCAATGTCTTT